>NZ_JBFAIP010000011.1:0-138164 GCF_040654775.1 Streptomyces sp. NPDC050636 | reverse complement strand
ACCCGACAAAACCACGCCCGCCGCAGGCGCAACGGCGCGTAACCACCACGGCGGGACAGCCAAAGACGGCTCAGGCAAAGCGCAGCGAACCGGCGCGCAACCAAGACGGCCCAGGCAGAGCGCAGCGTCACGCCGAGCGCAGCACCTGCCGCTGGCGCCCCAGCCCGTCGATCTCCAGCTCCACGACATCGCCGGCCCGCAGATACGGCTTGGGCTCCGGCTGGCCCATGGCCACGCCGGCCGGGGTGCCGGTGTTGATGACATCGCCCGGGTACAGGGTCATGAACTGGCTGACGTAGCGGACCACTTCGGCCACCGGGAAGATCTGGTCGGCGGTCGTACCGTCCTGCTTCAGCTCGCCGTTGACCCACAGCCGTATGCCGAGGGCCTGTGGGTCGGGCACCTCGTCGGCGGTCACCAGCCAGGGGCCCAGCGGGTTGAACGTCTCGCAGTTCTTGCCCTTGTCCCACTGGCCGCCGCGCTCGATCTGGAAGGCGCGCTCGGAGACGTCGTGCGCCACCGTGTAGCCGGCGACCGCGGCCAGCGCCTGCTCGTCGGTCTCCAGGTAGCGGGCCGTACGGCCGATGACGACCGCCAGCTCCACCTCCCAGTCCGTCTTCACGCTGCCGCGCGGCACCAGCACCGTGTCATCGGGGCCGACGACCGTGTCCGGAGCCTTCATGAAGATGATCGGCTCCTCGGGGGTCGCGGCCCCCGTCTCGCGGGCGTGGTCGTGGTAGTTCAGCCCGATACAGACGACCTTGCCGATCCGGCCCACCGGCGGACCGGTGCGCAGTCCGGCGTCGTCGAGCTCCGGCAGCTCACCGGACGCGGCGGCGGCACGGATCCGCGCCAGCGCCTCGTCATCCGCGAGCAGCGGTCCGTCGATGTCCCGCACAAGGTCCGACAGGTCCCGCAGGACGCCGGCCTCGTCGAGGAGCGCCGGGCGTTCCACCCCCACCGTTCCGACACGCAGCAGCTTCATCGGTACAACTCCCGTGGTCGAAGGTCGGCCTGGAAGGGGCCTTCCGGGCCGGCCGATGGGGGACGGCCATCGAGCGATTTGGCCGATCGTCCAAGAACGAGGTCCAGTCCGCAAGACCTCGTTCACAGACTGGACCGTTACTGAGGGGTAGACCGGGATGTATCGGACGCGACCGCCCGCGCCCTTGTCCTGGCGGCCCGCTGCCGGGCGGCCCGGGACTGGTTCTTCAGCGAGCGCCGATGCAAGGAGGAGGGCTTCGGCCGGGGAGCATCGGCAGCGGCCTCTTGGGCCGGCGCCTCACCATCGACCGCGTCCGCCTCGCCCGCAGCCCTGGCCGCGACCTCGTCCGCCCCCTTGCCCTCAGCCTTCCCCTCCCGGTCCCGGTGCAGCAGCGCCCGCTCGCACGCCGTCCAGGTCGTCGTCGTCACCATGTAGAGCCCGGCCGCCAGCGGCACCACGGCCACGGTGATCAGCGTGCCGAACGACAGCAGCGGCATCAGCTTCGCCATTCCACCCATGCCGGGCAGCGCGCCATTACCGCCCGCGGCCGGTTTCGGGGCGGTGGCCATCGCGGCCCGCGCGCGCCGGTAGTTCCACGTGGCCACCGCCGCGATCAGGGCGAACAGCGCGAGATAGACCAGGCCGTGCCGCCCGAAGACCCCGCCCTCGGCGAGCGCCTCGACCCAGCGGCCGCCGAGCGGCGCGCCCAGCAGCGTGTGGTCGAGCAGGCCGCCGCCTCCGGTGGAGAACAGGTGGTACATGACGAAGAAGACGGGGAGCTGGAGCAGCGTGGGGAGACAGCCGGCCAGCGGCGAGGCGCCGGTCTTGGCGTACAGGTCGGTCATCGCCTTCTGGAGGCGCTCGGGGTGGTTCCTGTGCTTGCGCTGGAGCTCGGTGATCTGCGGGGCGAGGGCGGCGCGGGCCTTCTCGCCGCGGGCCGCGGCGCGGGCGAGGGGATGCAGTGCGGCGCGTACGCCGAGGGTGAAGAGGACGATGGCGACGGCCGTGGCCGCGGCGCCGAAGAGCGGGTCGATGGCCGCGGCGCCGTGCGCCAGCGCATCGCCGAGAAAGCCGAAAACGGACATGGGGTGAGCCCTCCACGGGTCTCGTCGTGCCGGATATGCCGGCACTGCCGGAGATGGCGCACCGGTGACGGTGGCGCCGGGGGAATCGGCGTGACGAGCCGCGCGGGGCGCAGCGGGACAGCGGAACGCGTGACAAGACCCTTGGGTCCCGTCAGTGGTGAACTACCGCACTGCCCGGCGCCTACGCGGCCGTCGGGAGGGGACGGCCCGGTGCTCGCGGGCGGGGGCGGCCCGCCGCGTCGGGATCGCGCTGTGGCAGGAACGCCGTACGCCGCTCGCGATCGCGGATGGCGGTGCGGATCCGGCCCGGCGGTACCGGGCGGGCGAAGGCCGCGATGAGGAAGGCACTGCACAGCAGCAGCACCGCGGCGGTGGCCGCGGCGGCCGTCAGAGCCGTCGTCAGACCGGTCTGGGCCAGCAGGAGTCCGGCGAGGAGGAAGAACAGCGCAGAGGTGTAGAGCCGCCAGGCATCGGCGATGCGGTACATCCGGCCCCCTCCGTCCGCGTGACCCAAGACGTGTCAATGACCCGTGACCAAGACTGTCGTCTTCCGCTCAAGAGTAGCCATAGTCCTGGGCAGACGGCAGACCGGCCGGTAACTTGCCCCTCCCTGCCGCTGGGACGGCGGCAATCGGGGGATCACCTAGGAGGTGCTGTGCGCGACATCAGCGTTCCGGCCCTGGCGGCGCCACTGCGGACCGGCGGTCTCGCCGACTCCGTCTTCGACACGGCCGAACGGCGCCCGGACTTCGCCCAGCTCGCCCGCCGCCACGCCGGGGAAGCCGGGTGGCGGGAGGTGTCCGCGGCGGAGTTCCGCGACGAGGTCATGGGGCTGGCCAGAGGGCTGCTGGCGGGCGG
This sequence comes from Streptomyces sp. NPDC050636, assembly GCF_040654775.1. Taxonomy (NCBI): domain Bacteria; kingdom Bacillati; phylum Actinomycetota; class Actinomycetes; order Kitasatosporales; family Streptomycetaceae; genus Streptomyces; species Streptomyces sp. NPDC050636. Next base: position 135,236 of record NZ_JBFAIP010000011.1, on the reverse strand, counting down.
GGTCCGGCCGGGCACCCGGGTCGCCCTGATGTCCCGAACCCGCTACGAGTGGACGCTCTTCAGCTATGCCCTGTGGGCGGTCGGCGCGCAGCTGGTGCCCGTCTATCCGACCGCCTCCGCCGAGCAGCTGCGCAGCATTCTCGCCGGGGCACGGGTGGCCGCGATCGTCGTCGAGCACGAGGCGCAGGCGATGACCGTCGCCGCGGCCTGCGACGAGGGGTCCGGACTGCGGCGGATCTGGCAGCTGGACCGGGACTGTGTGCGCCGGCTGACCGAGGAGGGCACCCGGCTGGCCGACGCGAATGTGCACCGGCTGCGTCATGCGGTCGCCCCCAGCTCGATCGCCGCGATCGTCTACACATCGGGGACCACCGGACACCCCCGCGGCTGCGTGATCACACACGCCAACCTCGCCGCCGAGTGCGACACCCTGCACGCCGGCTGGGGCGAGCTGCTCTCCGGGCCCGGCGAGCGCCCGTCACTGCTGGCGTTCCTGCCGCTGGCGCATATCTACGGGCTGATGCTGCAAGTGGCCTGCATACGGGGCGGGGTGCTGCTCGGGCATCAGCCGGATCTGTCGCTGGACGCGCTGCTGCCGGCCCTCGCGTCATTCCGGCCGACGGTCGTGTTCGCGGTGCCGTATCTCTTCGAGAAGATCTGCGACCGTGCGCGCCGGGCGGCTGAACAGGCGGGCCGGCGGCGGATGTTCGACGCCGCGATGACGGTGGCGGTGCGGTACGCGGAGGCGCTCGCGAAGCAGGCGCAGGGCACCGGGTGCGGCCCCGATCCGTTCCTGCGGGCCCGGCACGCGGTCTACGACCGGCTGGTGTACTCCCGCATCCGGGAGCGGCTGGGCGGCCGGGTGCGTACCGCGGTCTCCGGCGGTTCGCCGCTGCGCCGGGAGCTGGGGCTGCTCTACGCCGGCGCCGGGATCACCGTCTATGACGGTTACGGCCTGACGGAGACCACCGGCGCGATCACCGTGCAGCCGCCGGGCCGGGTGCGGTTCGGGACGGTGGGCCGTCCGCTGCCGGGCAGCGCGGTGCATCTGGCGCTGGACGGTGAGGTGTGGGTGCGGGGCGCGGTGGTGTTCGCCGGGTATCTCGACGAGGACGGCAGGCCGGGCGGCGGGCTGTACGACGGCTGGCTGCCGACCGGTGACCTGGGGCGTCTGGACGAGGAGGGCTATCTGGTCATCACCGGCCGCAAGAAGGACATCATCATCACCAGCAGCGGCAAGAGCGTCGCTCCGCAGGCGCTGGAGGAGCGGCTGCACGCACATCCGCTGATCTCGCAGTGCGTGGTGATCGGCGACGACCGGCCGTATGTGACCGCGCTGATCACGCTGGATCCGGAGGCGCTGGCGCACTGGTGGCGACTGAACGGCGCGGACGGTGACGGTCGCGGTGACGGGCTGCGGGACGGCCGGGAGCCGTCGCCCGAGGAGCAGGTGCGGGCGGAGGTGCAACGCGCCGTGGCGCGCGCGAACAGCTCGGTGTCGCGGGCCGAGTCGATCCGTGCGTTCCGCATCCTGCCGGGCGAGTTCAGCCAGGAGGCCGGGCTGATGACGCCGTCGCTGAAGCTGCGGCGGGCGGCGATCGTCCGGGCGTACGCGGCGGAGATCGATGCGATGTACGCGCAGGGGGAACGCGATATCCGCGAGTCGCGCGCGGAGCGGCGCCGGGCGGCGGCCGCGGGACCGTACGCACGCTGAGCGGGCAGCCCGTAGCCATGCCGAGCAGCACCCGTACACGCGCCCTGGGCAGGTCCGCGCGCACACGGAAACAGGGGCGCGCCACGCGCCGGCCGGGCCCGCCGCCCGTCCTGCCGGGCCCGCTCGCGGCACCGTAGCAGTGTCGCGGCGGGCCCGGCCGTTATTTGTCCAGGGGTGAGGACCCGGGTCCACGGGCCCCGTGCGCGGCCTACCGTCCGGTGGCATTCCAGTCGGGACGAACCGGGAGGCCGTGTGCGGTCGATCGTCAGCAACTCCGCAATGTCCGGACGGACCATCGCCACCGGGCTGGTGGTCTGCGCGCTCGCGGCCACCCTCGCGGCGCTGCTGCTGCCGGTGCAGCTCTTCGGGGAGAACTCGGCGGTGGCCCAGAGCGCGCCGTCGTGGGACGACGATGGTGGTGGCACGGTGAACACCGAGTACGGCCCGCTGACCGCGATGGACCGGGACTTCGTGCGCAAGGTCAGGCTCGCCGGCCTGTGGGAACTGCCGGCCGGCCGGCAGGCGCAGGAGCGCGGCAGGAGCGCCGCGGTGAAGACCGCGGGCAACCATCTCGTCATGGGCCACACCGAGTTGGACCGGCGGGCCATCGAGGCCGCCCGGGCGCTGGGCATCCAGCTGGCCAATCAACCCTCCGACCAGCAGCAGGGCTGGCTGGCCCAGCTCAGCGCCGCCCAGGGCGACGAATTCGAACCACTGTTCGCGCAGTTGCTGCGCCGGGCGCACGGCAAGGTCTTCGGCCTGGTGGCGCTCGTACGGGCGCAGAGCGAGAACACGATGGTGCGGAGCCTGGCGACCCGTACCAACTCCGTCGTCCTGGACCACATCACCGTCCTGGAGAAGACCGGAAAAGTGGACTTCAGCACCCTCAACACCAGCTGAAATCCCGGGATTCCGGGATTCCGGACACGGCCAACCCTTCACACCGAACGACGACACCCCTCACATCGGACGAAGCGAAGTGATCTCATGAGGCAACGGCAACGACCAGGCCAACCGGGCTCGGCTCATAAACGCTCGCGTTTCACGAACAGAATGCTCGTCGCCGCGGCCGCCCTTCTGCTGGGCGGCGGCGGTCTGGCGGCGGTCGCCACCACCGCGCTGGCCGGCAACTCCGACCCGGACGCCACGGACGGCCAGCAGCACACCGCGGCCGCGATCACCGTCTCCTGCCCCGATGTGGGCGAGAAGCTGCGGGAGGTACCGAGTGGGGCCAAGCTTCAGGTCTCCAAGGGGCTGGCCGCCCTCGACCGCCAAGTGGCCGACGCCTACGGGCGGATGACGGACGGCGGCGGGAGCGAGGTGCTCAGCCGGCTGAAGCAGCGGCGTCAGTCGACCATCGAGACGATGGCGAACGCGATCGCCAAGGATTCCGCCGAACAGACCGGCTACCTGGCGAAGCTGGTCACCTGCACCACGAAGCCCACGGGGGAGAGCACGGGTACGGACTCCGTGAAGTCGACGAACGATCAGTATCCGTGGGAGCAACAACAGCAGGACCAGACCCAGGACCAGCAGCAAGACCAGCAGCAGGACCAGAACGACGGGCAGCAACAGGACCAGAACGACGGCGGGCAGCAGGGGCAGATCCAAGGCGGTCCCTTCCCGGACGACTTCGCCGACATCACCTCCGTCGAGCCGAACGCCGGCGATCCGCCGTTCGCCGCCCCCCAGGGCAACGGCGCCTCCACCGGCACCTTCACCACCGAGTGCGGCCGCAATGAGGACGGCCACTTCAACTCCGACAACGTCATCGTCACCCCGGGCGTCGGCAACGGCGCACACCACACCCATGACTACGTCGGCAACAAGGCCACCGACGCCTTCTCCAACGACCAAAAGCTCGCCCAGTCCGACACCACCTGCAACAACGGCGATCAGTCCTCCCACTACTGGCCGGTGCTGCGCCAGCTGGACGGGACCTCGGTGCACGCTCCGGGCGCCGGACACGACGGCAATGTCGGCTCGGTACTGCAACCGGCCTCGGTGACGCTGCAGTTCCGCGGCAGCCAGGCCGGGGCGGTCCAGCAGATGCCGCGCTTCCTGAAGATCATCACCGGCGACGCCAAGGCCTTCACCAACGGCACGGCCAACGCCAACGCCTCCTGGAGCTGCGTCGGCTTCGAGAACCGGCAGCTGAAGGACAAGTACCCGATCTGCCCCGACGGCGCCGACGTCGTCCGCACCTTCGCCTTCCAGAACTGCTGGGACGGCCGGAACATCGACAGCGCCAACCACCGTACGCATATGGCGTTCTCGGGCCAGGACGGCAGGTGCCCGAACGGCTTCACCGCGGTGCCGCAGCTGGTGCAGCGCATCACCTACGACGTCCCCCAGGGCCAGGGCTTCGCGGTGGACAGCTTCCCCGAGCAGCTGCACAAGCCGGTGACCGACCACGGCGACTTCATCAATGTGATGCCGGATGACCTGATGGCCGGGGCCGTCGACTGCATCAACGACGGGCGCAACTGCACCTGATGCCCCCTTGGGCCGGTCTCTCCCGGTGACCCCAGGGATCGTGCCGTCCGGAGGGCCGGCCACTGCGCCAGGCCGGGCCTCCGGACCGGTACGCGTACCCCGTACCCCGTACCCCGTGCCGAGAGGGTCCGTCCGCGGCGGTGGCGAAAACCCTCACTCCCCCGGGCGGTCCCGCCCGGTGCAGGAGTTCACCGGGCAGGACCTGTTTCCCTCACCGCGTTGCCGCGCGGCATCCTTCAGGGGAGCCGTCCCGGGAGGCTCCCCGTGGGACGGACCGGGCCGGGAGTGAGCCCGTCGGCTCAGGCGGAACACGTACTGTCCCTGCTCTCGGTTGTCCGGTCCGGGGAAGTCGTGCGGGCGGGGCGGCCGGTGCCAGGCCACGGCAGCCCTGCCCTGCCTGGCCTACGTCGCGGGAGGAGCGCCGTCCGCCGCCGCGTTGGTCAAATAGGCGGTGAACAACTGGAATCCCCTCATCTCAAAGCGCCTGTCCCCGGTCAGCCCGGCATGCTTGAGACACCACCCCTGCGCTTCATCGGCAGACGCGGTATCGACGCAGCACTCCCCGCAGTCCAGACATGCACCGACGAACCGCAGCGACACTTCCGAATCAGCCGCCAGCGTCCACTCAGCAAACCGGTAACGCGCCCTCACGCCCTCCCCTCCCAACGGTCCGAGCCATCGCCACCCACCGCCTGCACGGCGTCGATGCACTCGGCGAGACCACGCAGCACCTCCGCCAACTCCTCCTCGGACAGCTCATCCATCCACCCGGTACGGGCCTTGAGGTCCGCCCGCATCTGATCGAGCTGCCGGTACAACTCCCGATACCTGACATGCCGACACCACGCCTCCTCGGCCCAGTCACGCAACCGCGACCACACGCCCGCGCTCATGACCACGCCGCTTTCAGAGCGCGGGCAAGGTTCGCGGCGGTTCGGATGCCAACGCGGCCGCGATTGACCCGGATCTCTCCGTCGGCGGCGTCGCTGAACGTCAGCTCCGGGAACATCATCTCCGCGCCAGCCAGGGCAAGTTGCAAAGTGTGAAAGGCGTCCGCCGCCCGGCTGTCCGTTCGCGCTTCGGTCGTCATCGTCCCTCCCGCGTCGGGTGGGGGTGGTCGCGGATTTCGACGTTGTAGTCGGTCACCTTCGACTCGTCTCCGTTGGCGCGCGCCGCCGCGCGCTGGTCGGCCAGGGCGGCGCACACGTCGCACCCGGCAACCGCCATGGGCTCCGACGACGGTTCTCCCAGATGGGCGGGGCGGCAATTGCGGGGCATCACGCCGTCACCTCCACACCGTGAATCAGGCGCCGACCGGCATCGATGCCGTACGTCGCGAGGATCAGCGCGCGCCGCCGCTCACGTTGTGCCCGTCGTTCCTGCCGTTCCTCGGGGGTGAGGAGATACGGGCGGATCAGAGCAGTGTCCTCACCACGCAGCAGCCCCGAATGCCGGACCGTGACGCGGGGGAGCGCGAGCGTCGGCGCGTCCTCGCCGCGCACCATCGGTACGTGGATCAGGCGGCCGGAGGGTGTCACCGCGCGGGGCTCGCTGGTGGCGTACGTTTCGGCAGCCCGATGGCGGCCGAACGGCGGCAGTATCAGCCGCAACAGGGGTTCGAAGATCCGGGCGAGGGCGTCGGCGACAAGGTTTGGCGCAGCGCCAGCAAGAGCGCGAGTTCTGGCGAATCGACGTTGCCGTGGCAGGGGCATGGTGGAACACCGCCTTGATCCGGGGCTGCACGATCCCCGAACTGTATCGCTATTCACGAAAAGCAGCAAGATCTGCCGAGATGGCGATCGCGGCCCGGAAGTCGCTTACCGTGTAAGCGAAGGACGGAGATCACCTACCGCGCAGGAGGACGCCGTGGACACCAGCGAGTGGGTCAGTACCTCGATGCCATACCTGACACCGCGCCAGAAGGGGCAGTCCGACGCCTGGGGCGCGGAGACTGCCGCCCGTGGTCGCCGGGGTAGTCAACGCATCGTCCACGCCGGCGAGATCGCGGCGCCGTTCGAGATCGCGGAACTCCTGGGAATCGGCGAGGGCGAGGCCGTCGTCGTACGCCGCCGCGTCATGTATCTCGACGACCGGCCCTGCGAGTTGACCGACACCTACTACCCTGCCCACATCGCACGGGGGACCCGGCTGGCCGGGACCGCCAAGATTCCCGGCGGTGCGGTCTCGCTCCTCGCCGAGCTCGGACATGTCGGCGCCCGGGTCCGAGAAGACGTGATCGCCCGGCTGCCCAGCAACGAGGAATGCGACGCGCTGCGGACCGGCACGGACGAACCGGTGCTTCAGCTGACACGGGTCACGCTGGACGGCCACGACCAGCCGATCCAAGTCGACAGGATGGCAATGCCCGGACACCTTCAGCGGCTGCGCTACGAGATCAGGATCGGATGACCGTGCCGAGAACCGAAGACGACGCGTACGACCGGCGTTCCCTCCACGAACGGATCGCCGCGGACCTCCGCGACGAAATCATGAGCGGCGACCTGGCTCCAGGCGCCAACCTGCCCTCCACAGCGCAGCTCAAGGCACGGTTCGACGCGTCCAACGCCACAGTGCAGAAGGCGCTCCAACTCCTCAAGGACGAGCGCCTGGTCATCGGCCGGGCCGGGGCGGCGGTGACCGTCCGAGAACACCGCCAGCGCACCATGCGGCCCGCTGCCTTCATGTCACCGGCCGGTCCCGGGGAGCCGTACCGCTGGCTCACCGAGGCCGCGAAACATGGCGGGCAGACACGTAGCAAGCTGCTGGAGGTCACGGAGGCATTGCCGCCCGACGATGTCGCGGACGCCCTGAAGCTCGCGAACGGCGAGAAGGCACTGCTCCGCCGCCAGATCCTCGTGATCGACGACGAACCGGTCGAACTGGTCAAGTCCTACTACCGGCTGGACATCACCCGCGGCACCGCGATGACGGAACGCCGCAGGATCAAGGGCGGTACGCCGGCCCTCCTGGCCGAACTGGGATACCCACCCAGGCTCAGCATCGACCGGGTCTCCGCCCGGGTACCCACTCAAGAGCAGTACGAGGCCCTCCACCTCCCCAGCAACCTGCCCGTGCTTCGGACCCTGCGCGTCGTCTACAGCGACCACGAACGGCCCATCGAAGCCACCGTCATGGTCAAAGCCGGCCATCTCTATGAACTCCAATACGAGTTCACGCCGGAGTGAGGCCCGCCCCTTCCCGGGGGGACAGAGATCCGTTGACGCGCCACGAGTGCCCCTGGCTCAGTCCTGAAGTCAGTCCGGCGCCAGAACACGGACGCGACAGCCAGCCCGATGGTCACCGCCGCAGCGACCGTTGAGTGGCGGGGTGCCATGCCCTAAGGGGCAATGGCACACCTGGCACGTACAACGTGGCCGCATCGGCCGGGAGTCCAGCCGTATCCGCAGGACTCCCGGCCGATGCGGCCTATCCACAGGACTCCCGTCCTGTCCACAGAGCTCCCGCCGTCTCAGCAGGCCGCCCAGCTACCGGACGCCGGACTCCCTCCGGCGCCTCATAGGCCATTCACCCGCGCCTCCCTGGCCATGCCCAATGGTCGGATGGTGGAGGCAACGGCCCGGGCACGGCGGCCCGCACGGGCGCGGTAACTGCGTACATGTGCCATCAACCGGCGGCTGCGGAGTGCCATTTCCAGTTCGAAGCGGGTTCGGGGGTCGCGGAGTGCCGGGCCGAAGAGTTTCTCGATCTGGCGCAGGCGGTAGCGCACCGTCTGCGGGTGGACATGGAGGAGTTTGGCGGCTTCGGGTGCGCCGCCTCCCTCCAACCAGGCCAGCAGCGTGACTTCGAGGCGTTCGCTCTGGCGGGGCGTCAGTTCATCCAGCGGGCCGAGCCAGCGGGACGTCAGCGCGTCCGCCAGCGACTCGTCCTGCAGCAGTAAAAGAGCGGAGAGGTGGTCGTCGACGAACGCGGGGCGCGTTTCGGGGCCGACCCTGCTGGGGCCGAGTGAGAGGAGATAGCGCGCCCAACGCAGCGAGGAGGCAGCCTCGGTCGCGGGTACGACGTGGCCGACGGCTGCCATCCGGCCCTTGAGCGCCGCCTCCAGCCGGGCCTTGGTCTGGGTGGCCGGGTCGGGGACGAACAGACAGGTGTCACCGTCGATGCTGCCGATCAGGGCATGGCCGAGGGCGGCGGCCAGTTGGGGTGCCTCGGCGGGGGAGGCGAGGACGACGGCCTGGAGGGTGTCCGGGACCGGCCAGCCGGCCGCGCGGGCCAGCTCGGTCAGGCCGCCCTCGGGGACGCCCCGTTGTCCGGCGAGCGCGTCGAACAGGTCCTGGCGGGCCCGTGCGACGGGCATCGGAGTGACGACGGATGTTACGGCGGGTCGTTTGGTCTCCGATGTCTTTTGATACCCGAGACATGTCAGGAGGGCCTGTTCCAGGGCCCATTGCGCCTCTTCCACGGGGGTATCTCCGAGAAGTGCCGCCATTTGCGGAAATCCGCGTTGCAACTCCTCGACCACCTTCTCTGCAAGGCCCGGGATTTCCTTTCTCACTTCCCGGGTCCACTCGCCTCGGGGGCGCGACCAGATGCGGTTCAGGAGATCACACATCGCTACCTCGATCCTGGCGGGGATGCGGCTGGGGCAGGGCTTGTACGGCCCCTGCGCCTGAGTCGGCATCATCCGGAGTCACCCTGCGCGACCGCGACGCCGGTGCAGGAATTTGTCACAGCGCGCTAAACCTTAGGAAATTCTGAGAGCGTTCGGAGATGCTTTTGCTCATCCGGATTACGGCCCTGAGTAAACACCTGGTCACAGAATGTGGAGTGTTACCGGGGGTCACATGAACAAATGCCGCGGCGCAAATACCGCCGCTGGGAGATTTCATCGAAATTCGGTTCCCGCACCCGTGCCCCCACCGGGAGGTTCGATGTCCGCACCTCGTTTGCAGAGCCGCGCCGCGCACCGCGCCCGGCCCTCGCCACGCCCGCCTCGCCCCCGGCGCCCTCCGCACGAACCCGGCACGCCGCCGGACAAGGCGCAGGGCGGCGGCTTCGCCCGAACCACCTTGCTGCGCCCGGCACTTCCGGCGGCGCTGCTGCTCTTTCTCGCCGTCACCCTGAACTCCGGCGCGATGAACACCACTGTGGCCTTCCTGGACTTCGGCGCCGGAGTGCTGGCGCTGGTCTCGTTGTCCGTCACGGTGCTGTGGGGCCTGGCGGCCACCGACCGGATGGTGCTGCACACGGGCCACCGGCTGCTCGCCCAGGCCGTGCACCGCGGCACCGGCATCGCCGGGCTCGGCTTCCTCGGCCTGCACATCTGGGTGAAGGTCGCCGAGGGGCACACCGGCGCCCTGTCCGCCGCGGTGCCGTTCACCGACGGCGCCCGCCCGGTGCTCATCGGCCTCGGCACGCTCGCCGCGTATGTGTTCCTCGCCGTCGCGGTGACCGGCGCGGTACGCGGCGCGTTCGCCGGCAACACCGCCTCCCGCTGGTGGCGGGCGCTGCACATGAGCGCGTACGTCGCCTGGGCGCTGGCCCTGGTCCATGGCCTCAAGGCCGGGCGTGAGGCGGCCGGTTGGGCGCTTACCGGATATGCGATCTGTCTTGTCGCGGTGGCCGTACGGCTGGTGCTGCGGCTGCGTATGCCGGGGTGGTCGGTGAGGTCGGTGTGGTCGGCGCGATCACGCGGGACGGGTGAGCCGCTGCCGCGGCGCGGGGCGAGACAGCCACTGTGGTCGCGCGGGGCGGGTGAGCCGCGGACGCCGCGCGGCCGGCGCCGTGAGCCAGGGGAGCGCCGATGACCGCACCGGCCCCCACCCGCCCGCTGCCGGCCGTCCCCGCGCCCGAGCCCGTGCCGACCTTGGCGTCCCTGGGCGCGCCGCGGCTGCTGGCCGGCCTCGACGCGATGCCGCGCCTGGACCGGGTCGCGCATCTGGCACAGCACGATTCCACGCCCCGGCTGACCGCTCAGGAGCTGATCGCGCTCGCCGAGGACACCGATCTGCGCGGCCGCGGCGGCGCGGGCTTCCCGTTCGCCCGCAAGCTGACCGCCGTCCTGGACGGCATGCGGCGCTCCGACGGCAAGGCGGCGGTGGTCGTCAACGGCAGCGAGGGCGAGCCCAGTTGCCTCAAGGACACCGCGCTGCTGCTGCACGTACCGCATCTGGTGCTGGACGGCGCCCTGCTGGCCGCCGAGGCGCTCGGCGCCCAGGAGGTCGCGATCGGGGTGACCCGCGAGGACGTGGCGGACTCGGTACGCCGTGCCATCGGCGAACGCGGCCCGACACGTCGGACGTTAAGGGTCACCCTACTGACCGAACGGTTCGTCACCGGCGAGGGCACCGCGCTCACCAACGGCCTGGGCGGCGGCCCGGGGCTGCCCTCCGGCCGCAAGGTCCGCTCCAGCGAACGCGGCCTGAACGGTGTGCCGACCCTGCTGTCCAACACCGAGACCTACGCCCAACTCGCCCTGGCCGCACGGATGGGCGCCCTCGGCTACCGCACGGCGGGGCTGCCCACCGAGCCCGGCACGCTGCTGCTGACCGTCGCCGGCAGCCGGGTGGTGGAGGCCCCGTACGGCATCCCGCTCACCCAGGTCCTCGCCCTGTGCGGGACCGACCCCGGGCAGGGCGTACTGATCGGCGGCTACCACGGCACGTTCGTGTCCCCGGCCGATGCGCGGACCGCGAGGCTGTCCCGTGACGCGCTGGCCGAGTACGGTGCGGTGCTCGGCGCCGGGGCGGTGCTGCCGCTGCCGTACGACACCTGCGTCGCGGGCGAGACGGTACGGGTCGCCCGCTGGATGGCCGGCGAGTCCGCCGGCCAGTGCGGCCCCTGCGTCCTGGGCCTGCCGGCCCTCGCCGATGTCCTCGCCGACGCCGTTCGGGGCGGCGGTGACACCGCGCTGGACGCGGTCCGCGCCCGTATGGACGCGGTGCGCGGACGCGGCGCCTGCAGCCACCCGGACGGCACCGCGCGCTTCGTCGCCTCGGCCCTCGCCGCCTTCCCCGAGGAGTTCGAACGCCATGCGCGCGGGTTCGGGTGCGGCCGCCCGGTGACCGGGGCCCTGCCGGTCACCGGGCAACTGCCGGCCACGCCACCGCCTGCCGCTCGCCCGCCGGCACCGAAGCCTGAACGGCTGCTGGTCGACTGGACGCTGTGCCGCGGCCACGGCCTGTGCGCGGATGTGGTGCCCGGCGTCGTACGACTCGGCCCGGACGGCTATCCGGAGGAGGCCAACATGGCGCTCCCGGCCCGGATGCGGCGCCGGGCGCAACTCGCGGTGCGCCGCTGCCCAGCGCTGGCGCTGCGCATCCAGGGCGCCAACTGACGCCGGGCGGATGGCCTTTCGTGCCCCGTGACAAGTTTCCCGGCGGCTGAACGCGCACATCCCGCGGCCCGTATTCCACCCACAACAGCACGAGAGAGCGCAGAGAGCAGGAGACAGCGCGGGCCAAGAGCACCCGGTCGAGCACTCGGCCAAGAGCACTCGGCCGAAGAACCTCCGACAACGACAACCCGACGAGAGCAACCGGCAAACACCCTCCACAGCACTCGGCAACGCCACCCACAGAGGAGCACTCATGATCACTCGACGTCGTGCGGGACTCGCGGCCGCGGCGGTCGCCACCCTGGCGCTGACCGCCGCCTGCGGCAGCAGCGGCAACCAGAGCGCCGGCACCCCGACCACCGACACCGTCCAGCCCGCGGGCCAGGGCACCAGCGACTACGACTACGGCTCCTCCGGCTCCGGCGGGGGCGACGGCGGCCAGGCGGGCGGCGGGGAGGGCAAGGGGGCGAAGGCCGGGCCCGCGGCGGGCAAACTCGCGCTGTCGCAGGCCCCCGAGCTCGGCCCGGTCGTCACCGACGCCAAGGGGATGACGCTCTACCGCTTCGACAAGGACGTCCCTGACCCGGCCAAGTCCAACTGCTCCGGCGCCTGCGCCACCACCTGGCCGCCGGTCCCCGCCAACGGCGCCACCGCCCCCGCCGGCATCGCCAAGAGCGACCTGGGCTCGGTCACCCGCGCCGACGGCGTCAAGCAGCTCACCATCGGCGGCTGGCCCGCCTACCGCTACATCAAGGACACCAAGGCCGGCGACACCAACGGCCATGGCGTCGGCGGCACCTGGAACGCGCTGGCCGCCGACGGCAAGAAGGCCGGCGCCCAAAAGCCCGGCGATGTGTCGGTGTTCAACCAGCCCGAGCTCGGCGAGCTCCTCGTCGACGGCCAGGGGCGGACGCTCTACCGCTTCAACAAGGACAGCGCCTGGCCGATGAAGTTCGCCTGCAACGACGCCTGCCTGGACACCTGGAAGCCCGCCAAGCCCGCCGACCGCTCCCAGCTCACCGGTATCCCCGAGAAGCTGATCACCACCGTCACCCGCCCGGACGGCATCCGGCAGCTGGCCGTCGACTGCTGGCCGGTCTACTGGTTCACCGGCGACAAGCAGCCCGGTGACATCAACGGCCAGGGCAAGGACGGCCTGTGGTTCGCGGTCTCCAAGGACGGCAAGAAGATCACGGCTACGCCGGAGGGCTGACCGTCTCGGCCCGCGCGGCGTCCCCCCGGGGGAACTCGTCGTCCAGCGCCAGCACCTCGGCGTCCGGCCGGTCGTCCGCGGCCCGCGGCCCCAGCCAGGTGACCGCGAGCGCCACCGCCACATTGACGGCGAGCCCGACGATCCCCGCGTTCATCCCCCAGACCGGGTCGTGACCGCTGAACACCAGCACACAGACGAGCACGAAACCCGCGACCAGGCCGCTCACCGCGGCGTGCAGCGTCAGCCGCCGCCACACCAACCCCAGCAGCAGCATCGGCACGAGCTGCGCCATGCCCTCGTACGAGATCAGCGACAGCCGGACGAGGGTGTTGGGGGCGGTGTAGGTCAGCAGCAGCGCCAGCGCCCCTGCCACCACCACGACCAACTGCGACCACAGCTTCTGGCGATTGGCCAGCCTGGGGATCGCGCCCAGTACGCTCCTCCCCCACATCGTGCCGATGACCAGCATGAACACGGCCATCGGCACGATGGAGGAGAGGGCCGCGGCCACCCCGGTCAGGCCCACCGCCCAGGCCGGAAGGGAGTCCACCACCAGCTTGAACAGCGCGAGATTGGAGTCCGCACCGGCCAGCCCCGGCACCACGAACACCGCCGCGAGACCCAGCAGCATCGGCACGAACAACAGCACGTTGTAGAACGGGAGGTACATGGCATTACGCCGCAGCGCGTCGGCATTGCGGGCGCCGAGATAGCCCGCCACGGTCGTCGGAAAGATCACCACAGTCAGGGAGTTGATGAGGGTGGTGGTGATGAACCAGCCCTGGCCCAGGCCCCCCGAGCCGTGCCCCGGGAAGGTCAGCCACTGCGGCTTCTCGGCGACGATCCGGTCCAGGAAGGGCCCGTAGCCGCCGAAGTAGTGCAGCGGCACGTACACCGCGAGGAAGGCGAGGGTGCCGATGACGAGGATGTCCTTGAGCACCGAGACCCAGGCGCTGCCGCGCAGTCCGCTGATCACCACGAAGCCGGTGGTGACCGCGAAGGCCAGGAAATAGGCCCAGTTGAGGCTGATCGCGCCGTAGGAGATGGTGGAGACGACCACGCCCATGCCGGTGATCTGCAGCTGGATGTACGGCAGCAGGCAGACGGTGGCGAGGATGGCGACGGCGGCGCCGAGCCAGGGCCGCCCGTAGCGGTGCGCGACCATGTCGGTGATGCCGACCAGGCCGTGCCGGCGGGCGTAGGCCCACAGCATCGGGCCGACGACGTAGCCGATCGCATAGCCGCAGGACATGTAGGCCAGGACGTAGAGCACCGGGGCGCCGGAGTTGTAGCCCCAGCCGGCCGCGCCGAGATAGCTGAAGCTCGTATAGCTCTCACCGGCCATCAGCACCCAGATGAAGGCGGTGCCCAGGCTGCGGCCGCCCACCGACCACTCCGTCAGCCCGCCCCCGGAGCCCCGGCCGCGTACCGCGAGCAGGCCGAGGACGACGGTCAGCACCATGAAGGCGGCGAAAACGGAGGTGGAGACGGTGGCGTTCATGCGCAGCCCCGCTTGAGGTCGCCGCGCCGGGCCAGCCACACCGACACCGGCGTCAGCAGGGTCGCCAGCAGCATCCAGAAGAACAGGAACGGCAGACCGCACACGGTCGGCGTCACCTTGTTCACCAGGGGCAGCGCCGCCAGGAACAGCACGTAGGGCAACAGCAGCCACAGCAGCGCGGGGCGCTTTCGGGAGCCCGGGGATCGACCGCCGGAGGTCTGGTTTCGCACGTGGCAAGAGCCTAGACGAGTGCCTCCCAGGCGACCGCGGAGGTGTCCCACCGCGACCGTGCCGGCCGTCTCAGCGTGACTGCGTCGACCGCAACACCCCCCACACCACCAGCCGGTACGTGGACGAATACGCCGGCGTACAGGTCGTCAGCGTCAGATACGCACCGGGCGCGGTGAAGCGGTGGGCGGGGTGCACACTGCTGAACGGGACCTCGGCGAGGACGGTCCCGTCGCCGGGCGTGGTCTGCGGCAGGGTGCGCCGGATGACGTACGTGTAGCGGGCCTCGGCGGTGTCGATCGTGACGGTGTCGCCGGGCCGGAGCCGGTCGAGGTGGCGGAACGGCTCGCCGTGGGTGTTGCGGTGCCCGGCCAGCGCGGCGTTGCCGGCGCCGCCCGGCTGAGCGGTGTGCGGGTAGTGCCCGACATAACCCTTGTTGAGGACCGCGGACTTGCCGACGCCCTGGGCGATGGGCGCGGTGACGCCGATCCGCGGGATGCGCAGCACCGCGTACGCCAGGTCCTGCGGCGGCTGGGAGCCCGCACGCCCCGGTGGCGCAACGGCCGGAGCGCTCCGACCGCCCTTCTGCCGCTCACGATCGTCACCGGGCGCCGGGGTCACGGCAGGCCGCTCCGGCCGGGCGCCCCGCTCTCCCCACTGCCGCTCCAGCCGGGCGACCTGGTCCCGCGCGTCGTCCCGCGCCTGACGGTTCGTCCACCACAGCTGGTGGACGACGAGCAGCAGCAGTACGACGCCGAGTGTCACGGCCAGCTCCGCACCGGCCCACAGCACCCGCGCAGCCGCTGAGCGGCGAGTGCGCCGCCCCTGCACGACTACCGGTATCCACTCCGTCCGCTCCCGCACGCGGGCACCGTAAACCCTGCGGGCGCAGGCCACCAGAGGCAGTCGGCACGGCTCACGCCCTGTTCCCTGGCGGGATGTCAGCCGCCCAATGCCCGCGACACGGTGTAGATGCACAGTCCGGCCAGCGCGCCGACGACCGTGCCGTTGATCCGGATGAACTGCAGGTCGCGGCCGATGTGCGCCTCGATCTTCTTCGAGGTGTGCTCGGCGTCCCAGCCGGCGATGGTGTCGGTGATCAGGGAGGTGATCTCGCCCTGATACGTCGTCACCACGTACACGGCCGCGCCCTCCAGCCAGCCGTCCACCTTGCCCTGCAGCCGCCCGTCGACGGACATCCGCTGCCCCAGGGAGAGCAGCGAGGACCGCACCCGCAGCCGCAGTTCGCTGCGCTCGTCCTCGGCGGCGGCCACGATCATGGCGCGGACCGAGCCCCAGGCGGAGGCGATCAGGTCCTGCACCTCACCGCGGCCCAGGACCTCGGACTTCAGCCGCTCGACCTTGGCCCTGGTCTCCGGGTCGGACTGCATATCGCCGGCGAAGTCCTTGAGGAAGCGGTCGACGGCGCCGCGTGCCGGATGCTCGGGCATGTCCCGCATCTCGGTGACGAACCGCAGCAGTTCCTTGTAGACCCGGTCGCCCACCTTGCGGTCGACGAACCGCGGGGTCCATCCGGGCGCGCCGCCGGAGACCGCCGCCATGACCGAGTCGCCGTGCTCGACGAGCCAGTCGTGGGCGCGGGAGCACACCAGGTCCACCACCCGTGTGTGGCCGCCCTCGGAGACGACCTTCTCCAGCAGCGCGCCGATGCCGGGCGCGATTTCCTGGGCGTCCGCGCGGCGGGTGATGGCCTCGCCCACGACGGCCTGGACGTCGGAGTCGCGCAGCACGGTCAGGGCGCCGCGCAGCGCGGTGGAGAGTTCGGCGGTGACCCGGTCGGCGTTCCTGGGCTCGGCGAGCCAGCCGCCGAGCCGTTTGCCGATGCCGACGGAGCGCAGCCGGAGGCGGACGACCTCGCCGGAGAGAAAATTTTCCCCGACGAAGTCACCCAGACTCTGCCCCAATTGATCCTTTTTGGTAGGAATGATGGCAGTGTGCGGGATCGGCAGTCCCATCGGCCGCTTGAACAGGGCGGTGACGGCGAACCAGTCGGCCAGCGCACCGACCATGCCGGCCTCCGCGGCCGCCGCGACAAAACCCGTCCAACCACCAGCACCGGAGGATGCCGCCCATTTCGCCAGCACATAGACCACCGCTACGGCCAGCAGCAGGCCGGTGGCCAGCGTCTTCATCCGCCGTACGGCGCGCTGCTTCTCCTCGTCGAGGGCGCTGTAGCCGAAACCTCCGGCCGCCGCGGCCCGGCCGGCGGCCACCGCTGCCGGCGCCGCATCCGCATTCGTGCGTTCCATCCGCTCCACCGTTCCCACCGTGCCCCGTCATCCGTACGGCCGTATGCCGCGCCACGCGTCCGCCCGCCGGTCGGGCCGTATGTCCAACTGTGACCTACTCCCGGAACGAACCACGAGTTCCCGGCGTCCACGTCAGGGAGGCATCGCCCAGGGCGCCGGGCGGCCTCCAGGGGGTCCGTGGGATCATGAAGCACCGATCGGACCGCAATGGTGCCGCTGATCACTCGCTGCCCTTGCCCACTGTCCGGAGCATGCCGCTCCGCCTGCCCCAGGAGACCTTTCCCGCATGAACAAAAGTGTGGGTTACGCCCTGCTCGCCGGTCTGGCGGCAGTGGTGGTGCTGATCTCGACCGCGATATTCGTCGGCTTCGGCGGAGAGAACAGCGGGCCGGGCAGAGCCTCGCACAAGCCGCGCGACCCCGCGGCCCCGGCGATCTCCGGACAGTGGGTCGGCACCTGGTCAGCGGCCGCGGCGGCCGCCGAGCCGGGCACCCTGGACGGCTACGCGGGCATGTCGATACGCAATGTCGTGCACACCAGCGTCGGCGGCTCCGGCGCCCGCATCCAGCTCTCCAACCTCTACGGCACCCGCCCGCTGCCCGTCAGCCACGCCTCACTGGCCCTGGCCGCCGCCCCCAGCAACCCGACCGCCGCGGCCGGCACCATGCGCCGGCTGTCCTTCGGCGGCCGCCCCGCGGTGACCATCCCGGCCGGCGGCGCGGTCACCAGCGACCCCGTCCGGCTCAACGTCCCGCACGACGCGGACCTCCTGGTCACCACCTACTCCCCGTCCCCCTCCGGCCCGGCCACCTACCACCCGTATGCCCGTCAGACCTCCTACCTGGCGCGCGGCGACCGGACCGAGGACACCACCGGCGCCGCCTACACCGAACAGAGCCCCTACTGGCGCTATCTGACCGGCGTGGACGTGTGGAGCACCAAGGCGCACGGCACGGTCGTCGCCATAGGCGACTCCATCACCGACGGCATCACCTCCACCGCGGGCGCCAACCACCGCTGGACGGACTTCCTCGCCGCCCGGCTGCGCGACGAACCCGGCGCGCCCCGCTACGGCGTCCTCAACCAGGGCATCAGCGGCAACCGCCTGCTCGTCAACGGCAGCCGCTTCTCGCCCAACAACGGGCCCAGCGTGCTGTCCCGGCTGGACCGCGACGTGCTGTCCCGTACGGGTGTGAAGGCCGTCATCGTCGAGGTCGGCCTGAACGACCTCTTCAAGTCCCCGCGCCAGCTCGACCCGGAGAAGATCGTCGCGGGTATGCGGCAGATCGTCCGCGAGGCGCACGCCCGCGGCCTGCGCGTCACCGGCAGCACCCTTACTCCGTTCGGCGGCCACCGCGGCTACTCCGACCAGCTGAACTCGGTACGCGAGCAGGTCAACCGCATCATCCGCGCCGGCACGGTCTACGACCAGGTCGTGGACTTCGACAAGGCGCTGCGCGACCCGGTGGCGCCGGTGCGGCTGCTGCCCGCCTACGACTCCGGTGACCATCTCCACCCGAGCGACGCGGGCAACCAGGCGATGGCGAACGCGCTGAACCTGGACGATCTCAAGCGGACGGCGCCGGCCGAGCTCTGAGGCGGGCCGCCGGCGGAATCCGCGTCAGCCCAGCTCCTTGCGCGGCTTCTCGTCCAGCGACTCCTGCCGCTGCCGCTCCGCACGCTCCGCCTTCAACCGCAGCCGCTCCGCCTTGCTCTCCTTGCGCTTGGTGCCCACACCACCCCACAGGGCGAAGCCGGTGACCTTCACCAGGGGGGCGCCCGCATCGCCGGTGCCGTCCTCGGTGCGGTCGAAGTCACCCATCAGGCCGAAGCCGGTGATCTGCACCCGAACGCCGGGCGGCACCACGACGTCCACCCCGCCCATCACCGCGACACAGCGAACGGTGATCTCGGGAGCCTCGAACTGCGCCTCCCGCAGATCGACCTTGCCGCCGCCCTGGAACGTGACCGCCGTGAACGTGCGCGGCGCGGTCCATCGCCCCTTGCGCAGGAACCCGCTCCACATCGAGAAGGCCCCACGCGAGGTGGCGGTGCCGCCGATCCGGTCGGACCAGCGATCCGGCACCCCCGCCGCCGCGGGCCACCCGCCCGCCGCCGAATCCCCGGACGCAGCAGGCAGATCAGCGGTGAGCGGAGCCAACTCCCCGTACGTACGGGCCTGGTACGCCGCGTCCAGCCGCTCCTCGAACTCCTCCATGGCGAGCCGCCCCTCCGCGAGGGCGTCCCGCAGGATCTCGGCCACCCGCTCACGGTCGGCGTCGGAGGCGCGCAACTGGGGGAGTTTGTCAGTCATACGCCACAGATTAGGGCCTGTCCGGTGGATCAGGGTCGGGGTGTGAATCGGGGCCCGAATCACCCCCTCGCGTACAGCTTCGCGATCACATCCTCGATGTCCGGCTCCCGCACCGACAGATCCACCAGCGGATAGCGCTCGGCGACCGCCGCCACCAGGGGTGCCGCGCTCCGCGCCGCCGGAAACGCCAGCCACTGCCGCGGCCCCTCCACCTTGACCGTACGGGCCCCCGGTACCCCCTCGATCGGCGGCAGCTCCCGCTCCAGGTCCACCACCAGCGTCCGCTCGCCGTCACCGGCCGCCCGCAGCCCGGCGAGCCCCCCGTCGTACATCAGACGGCCATGGTCGATGACCATCACCCGGCGGCACAGCTGCTCGATATCGGTCAGATCGTGGGTGGTGAGCAGGACCGTGGTGCCCCGCTCGGCGTTCACCTCGCGCAGGAACTCCCGCACCTTCGCCTTGCTGATCACATCCAGGCCGATGGTCGGCTCGTCCAGATAGAGCACCTCCGGATCGTGCAGCAGCGCCGCCGCGATATCGCCGCGCATCCGCTGCCCCAACGACAGCTGCCGCACCGGCACGTCCAGCAGCGGCCCCAGGTCCAACAGCTCGACGCAACGCGCCAGATTGGCGCGGTAGACGGCGTCCGGGACCCGGTACATCCGCCGCACCAGCTCGTACGAGTCCCTCAGCGGCAGGTCCCACCACAACGTGGTGCGCTGCCCGAACACCACCCCGATCCGGCGGGCCAGCCGGGTCCGCTCCCGCGCCGGGTCGATGCCGGCGACCCGCAGCCGGCCGCTGCTGGGCACCAGAATGCCCGTCAGCATCTTGATCGTGGTGGACTTGCCGGCACCGTTCGGCCCGATGTAGCCGACCATCTCGCCGCGCGGCACCCGGAAGCTGATGCCGTCCACGGCCCGCACCTCGCCCTTGACCCTGCGCAGCCGGCCGGCCTTGCGCCGTACCGCGAAGACCTTCTCCACGCCGTCGACCTCGATCAGCCGCTCCGCCGCGGCAACGTCACCGCTCACCCCGCGTCTCCTTCCAAGTCTGGTCCTTGATGTTCCGTCAGCCGGCCGTCAGCTTCCGGTGCTGCGGTACGCCCGCACGCCGCACCGCCACGCCAGCCCGGCGCCCGCGCACATCAGCGCGGCCACCGCGGGCCCCATGAAGTCCACCCAGCCCGGCAGCCCCAGGGGGTCCGGACGGCCCAGCAGACGCAGCGCGGGCAGCCAGTTCACAAAAGCCAGCGGGACGAGGAAGGTGACCCCGCGCACCAGGTCCTCGGCGAACACCGTCGGCGGGTACTGGAGCATGGTGGTGCCGCCGTAGGTGAAGGAGTTCTGCACCTCGGCCGCGTCCTGCGCCCAGAACTGGAACGCGGCCCCCGCAGTGAACACCGCCGCGAAGATGGCCGCGCCGCACACCACCATCAGCGGCACCATCAGCATCCGGCCCGCCGTCCAGTCCACGTCCAGCCGGGACACCGACCAGCCGAGGACCAGCAGGCCCTGGGTGATCCGGCCCAGCCGGCGCAGCGCGAAGCGGTCCGCGGCGACCTGCGCGAAGACCGGTACGGGACGCAGCAGCAGGGTGTCGAGAGTGCCGTCGCGGACCCGGCGGCCGAGCCGGTCCATGCTGCCGAACAGCAGATCCGCCAGCCCCAGCGAGACACTGGACGTGCCGTAGAGAAACGCGACTTCGGGCAGCGAGAACCCACCAAGGGCATCGATCTGCGAGAACATCAACATGATCGCGACGAAGTCCAGGGCACTGGCCGCGAAGTTGCCGACCGCCATCATCACGAACGACGTCCGGTAGGCGAGGGTGGAGCGCACCCACATCCGCACGATCAGCCCGTACGCGCGCACACCCTGCGCCACCGCCGTCAGCCGGCCGCCGCCTGCCGCGAACCTAACCACCGTGCACCACCACCTTGCGGGTGGCGGCGTTCTGCACCAGCCGCCCCAACGCCAGCAGCGCCACACCCCACACCGCCTGGAACGCCAGCCCTCGCAGCAGCGAGCCACCGGTCCGCGCACCGAGCAGCACATCGGCCGGCACCTGAAGCATTGCGGCCCACGGCAACAGCTGGGCAAGCTCGCCGAAACCGCCGGGGAAGACCCGCAGCGGCAGCACCATCCCCGAGAAGAACATGCAGGCCAGCCCGCTGACCAGGGCCAGCCCCGAGCCGTCCAGCAGCCAGAAGCACGCCAGTGCGACGAGATAGCGCAGCGCGAAGCTGACCACCACCCCCAGCGTCGCGGACAGCAGAAAACAGCCCCAGGTCAGCGCGTCGGCCGGGAGTGTCAGAGGGAAGAACAGGGAGCCCACCGCCATCGGCGCCACCCCGCGCCCGATCAGCATCAGCGCCGCCCGCCCCAGATCCGCGGACAGCCACCACAGTTGGAGGTCGGCGGGCCGGTAGAGGTCCACGGCGATATCACCGGACCGGATCCGCTCCTGGAGCTCGTCCACACTGCCGACGAGCAGCGCCATGGCCGCCAGCAGCGACTGTCCGATCCAGACGAACGTCAGCGCCTGCGCCTGGTCGTAGCCGCCCAGATGCGGCCGCTCGTCCCAGAGGGCGAGGTAGGTGTAGGCGACGATGAAGCCGAAGACGGTATTGGTGAAGACACCCGCCACCGTGGCCATCCGATAGGTCGCGTACCGCCGGAAGCTGCCGGCCGCCACTGCCGCGTACAGCACGTCCGCGCTCCTCCAAAGCCCTGCGTCGTGGGACGGCAAAGCACCGGAGCCTAGCTGCGGGGACTCGGAGGGCACTACCGGTTTATCACCGGTCCGGGTGAGTCATGCACGCCATTCGGCCGGTCACGGGGCGGTCACAGGTGCGCGCCACCCCTCTTGACTGGGACGCATGATGCGACAGTTTCTGACCGGGTGGCAGTTCCTGTTCAGGAGCGGGGAATAAAGCCCCCGACACGACACCGATCCGCTGCGGCACAACCATCGGCACCGGCCGAGGAGTCCATACAGACATGAGCGACGATCCGCGGCACGACGGCCCGGAGCACACCGGCCCCCCGCAGTGGGGACCGCGTCCCGACACGCCGGCGGCGGGCGGGAACGGCGAGCCCGGCAAGAGACCCGAGGAGCCGCGGCCCCCGCGCACCGGCTGGCGCCGTTTCCTGCCCACCTGGCGGATGGTGCTCGGCACCGTGCTGGGAATCCTGCTGCTGATCGTGGGCGGTCTGATCGCCGGATATCTGCTCGTCGACATTCCGCCGGCCAACGCCGCGGCCAAGGCGCAGAGCAATGTCTATCTCTACTCCAACGGTGCGGAGCTGGCCCGCGACGGCGACGTCAACCGCGAGAACGTGAGGCTCAGCCAGATCCCCAAGTCCGTCCAGGAGGCCGTGCTGGCCGCCGAGGACCGCGACTTCTACTCCGAGTCCGCGGTCGACCCCGCCGCGATGCTCCGGGCCGGCTGGAACACCCTCACCGGCAAGGGCAAGCAGTCCGGTTCGACCATCACCCAGCAGTACGTCAAGAACTACTACCTGGGCCAGGAACAGACCATCACGCGGAAGGCCAAGGAGTTCTTCATCGCGATCAAGCTGGACCGCGAGGTGAGCAAGAACGACATCCTGGAGGGCTACCTCAACTCCAGCTACTACGGCCGCAACGCGTACGGCATCCAGGCCGCCGCCCAGGCCTACTACGGCAAGAACTCCGAGGAGCTGACCACCGCCGAGGGCGCCTACCTCGCCACCCTCCTCAACGCCCCCAGCGCGTACGACATCGCCGCCCACCCCGAGAACAAGCCGCGGGCGCTGGCGCGTTGGAACTACGTGCTGGACGGCATGGTGAAGAAGAAGTGGCTCAGCCAGGCCGAGCAGTCCGCGATGAAGTTCCCCACGCCGGGACCGGCCAAGGCGTCCGCCGGCCTCACCGGCCAGCGCGGCTATCTCGTCGAAGCGGTCAAGGACTACCTGACCACCAACAAGATCATCGACGAGGACACCCTGCGGACCGGCGGCTACCGCATCACCACCACCATCAGCAAGAAGCGTCAGAACGCCTTCGTCGAAGCGGTCGACACGCAGATGATGGACAAGCTCAGCGACTCACGGAAGGTCGACTCCTACGTCCGAGCCGGCGGCTCCTCCATCGACCCCGCCACCGGCCGGGTCGTCGCGCTCTACGGCGGCATCGACTACGCCAAGCAGTACGTCAACGGCGCCACCCGCCGCGACTACCAGGTCGGCTCCACCTTCAAGCCGATCGTCTTCGCCTCCGCCGTCCAGAACGACTCCACCACCCAGGACGGCGCCCCGATCACCCCCAACACCGTCTACGACGGCACCAACAAGCGGATGACCATCAGCAACGGCTCCCCCACCGGCTTCGCGCCCGCCAACGAGGACGACCACTCCTACGGCCCGATCACCGTCACCGAGGCCACCGACAAGTCCGTCAACGCCGTCTACGCCCAGATGGGCATCGACGTCGGCCCCAGCAAGGTCAAGAACACCGCCGTCGACCTGGGCATTCCCGCCAACACCCCGAGCCTCGGATCGTCCGAGGGCGCGATCTCGCTGGGCACCGCCACCCCCAGCGTCCTGGAAATGACGCAGGTGTACGCGACGTTCGCCAACCACGGCCAGCAGCGGCCGTACACACTGGTCGACAAGATCTCCAAGAGGGGCGAGGGCCTCGAACTGCCCGAGCGCCCCGAGGGCACCGCCATCTCGCGCAACGCCGCCGACACCACCACCTCGATCCTGCGCAGCGTCGTCGAGGGCGGCACCGGCACCGCAGCCCAGGCCGCCGGCCGGCCCGCGGCGGGCAAGACCGGCACCGCGGAGGAGGACAAGGCCGCCTGGTTCGCGGGCTACACCCCCGAACTCGCCACCGTGGTCGCCGTACTGGGCCAGAACCCGAAAAGCGCCGCACAGGAGCCGCTCTACGGCGCGGCGGGCCTGCCGCGCATTAACGGAGGCGGCTTCCCCGCCGAGATCTGGGCCGACTACACCGCCGCCGCCCTCTCCGGCCGGCCGATCCGCGACTTCGACCTGGAGCTGGAACCGGGCGCCGGGTCGCCGTCGCCCGAGCCGACCACCGGCGCCCCGGCATCGCCCACCGAATCGGCACCGCCGACCTCCGAATCACCCGGCCCCACCGACGAACCGCCTACCGACTTCCCCACCGAACCGACCGTCGAACCACCCACCCCCACCTTCCCAACCGATGAGCCGCCCGAGCCCACGGAGGATTTCCCGACCGTGGGACCGGGGGACGAATTCATGGGGCAGGGCACGGGGTGGGACGAGTGGGGTGGGGGGTGAGCGGAGCAGGCGGCCCCGTCAGTGTCCCGATGTCGCCTTCAGCCCCACCACGGCCACCAGCAGCAAGCAGATGAAGAAGATCCGGGCCGCGGTGACCGGCTCATCGAGCACCAGCATCCCCACCACCGCCGCACCCGCCGCCCCGATACCGACCCACACGCCATAGGCGGTACCGATCGGCAGGGTCCTGGCCGCGTACGAGAGCAGCAGCATGCTGGCGGCAATGCCCGCGCCGGTGAACACACTGGGCCACAACCGGGTGAAGCCGTCGGTGAACTTCATACCGATCGACCAGCCGACCTCCAGCAGACCAGCGACGGCGAGCAGGATCCATGCCATGACGGCACCTCCGTGGAATACGAGCTTCAACAGGGGTGCGTCGTCTTGTCCTGACCCGGTACGGCGCGTCTCGTCGGGTTCTCTCCGAGGCTAGCAAAGTGCCGACAAAACGGGCGGTGACCTCGGTCACCGCCCGTCAGCCGCAAGTTCTACAGGTACAGCCCCGTCGCGTCCTCCGCGCCCTCCAGCCGCTCCGCGGCCACCGCATGCAGATCGCGCTCCCGCATCAGCACATACGCCACGCCGCGCACCTCGACCTCGGCCCGGTCCTCCGGGTCGTACAGCACCCGGTCACCCACCTCGACGGTCCGCACGTTCTGCCCGACCGCGACCACCTCGGCCCAGGCCAGGCGGCGGCCGACCGCGGCGGTCGCCGGAATGACGATGCCCCCGCTGGAGCGCCGCTCGCCTTCGGGGATGTCCGTCCGGACCAGCACGCGGTCGTGCAGCATCCGGATCGGCAGCTTGTCGTGGGTGTCCTTGGTGTTATTCGGGCTCACGGCATGACCGTACCTGCCCGGAGACGCCACTTACGCACCGCGGGCCGCGCCGGGGACCTCGATGTCGCCCGCTACGAACGGCGCCGCTTGGCGCGCAGCGCCAGCAGCCCCACCACGGCCACACCCACCATGGCCACCGGAACGATTCGCTCCAGCCGCGGCGACCCGTCCTCCGACACCAGCCGGAAGCGCACCTCCGTCATCGCGCGATTGGCGGCCACATACGCCCGCCCCGCCGTACGGTCCACCGCCGCCGCGGCCTTCGCCTTCGCATCGCCGATGATCGTCTGCGGGTGCAGTCGCACACCGATCTCGTCGAGCGTCACGGCGAGATCCTGCCGCCTGCGGGCGATGTCCGCCTCGATCTGCGCAGGGGTCCTGGCTTCCGACACCGCGCTGCCTCCGTCGTCTCGGGCCGATGCGTACGAAAGCCGAAACCGTAACCGGTTTCCGGCTTCCCGTACGGAACCGGCCACCGTCCTCCAGCCGATTCGTGATGGACAGTCTGTCAGCTCACGCCCTGCCGTGCCCCACAGCACCCCCGTTTCACACACCGGCGGCGCCCCCGACACCGTCCCACGGCCCGGCTGCGTAACCTCGGGGCATACGGATCCCCCGCAGATCCAGCGCACCCCCTGCGCACCGACGCACAAAGGAGAGCCATGACCGAGCGACTGCAGACCGGCGACGCCGCCCCGGCCTTCACCCTTCCCGACGCGGACGGCAACCAGGTCTCGCTCGCCGACCACAAGGGCCGCAAGGTCATCGTGTACTTCTACCCGGCCGCGCTGACCCCCGGCTGCACCAAGCAGGCCTGCGACTTCACCGACAACCTCGACTTCCTGGCCGGCCACGGCTACGACGTCATCGGCATCTCCCCCGACAAGCCGGAGAAGCTCGCCAAGTTCCGGGAGAAGGAAGAGCTCAAGGTCACCCTGCTCGGCGACCCCGACAAGCAGGTCCTGGAGGCGTACGGCGCCTTCGGCGAGAAGAAGCTCTACGGCAAGACCGTCACCGGCGTGATCCGCTCCACCGTCATCCTCGACGAGGAGGGCAAGGTCGAGCGCGCCCTCTACAACGTCAAGGCCACCGGCCACGTCGCCAAGATCATCAAGGATCTGGGGCTGTAAGCACCTGGGCTGTAACGACCTGGGGCAGCAAGGATTTGGGGTTGTAAGGACCTCGGAGGTGACGGCCTCGGCGGTGACGACCTCGGGCGGCAACGCCGCCCTACCCGGACACCGCCTCCGGGGCCACCACCACCGCCCGGTCCGGCAGCTCCAGCACCGCCTCGGCGCCGCCCTCCGCGGCGGCGCCGAAGTCCAGCCGCGCCCCCAGCACATCCGCCTGCCCCGCCGCGATCGTCAGCCCCAGACCGTGCCCGGTCCCCCGCTCAGGCGCCGCCGTACGGAACCGCCGCGGCCCCTCCGCGCACAACTCCGCCGGATAGCCGGGCCCGTGATCCCGCACCACGATCCGGGAACCCGCCACCACCACCTCGATCGGCGGCCTACCGTGCTTCGCCGCGTTCGCCAGCAGGTTCACCAGCACCCGCTCCACCCGGCGCCGGTCCGTCTCCACGATCCGCGGCTCCCCCTCCACCGACACGGACACCTCGTCCACGCCCCGCTGCCGCG
Source organism: Streptomyces sp. NPDC050636 (assembly GCF_040654775.1). NCBI lineage: Bacteria > Bacillati > Actinomycetota > Actinomycetes > Kitasatosporales > Streptomycetaceae > Streptomyces > Streptomyces sp. NPDC050636. The sequence continues at coordinate 108,415 of NZ_JBFAIP010000011.1, read as the reverse complement.
CCGCCCGCTTGACGATCCCGCGCACCAACGACGGCAGCTCACAGGCATCCAGATCCGCCCGCTCCACGCCCGCGTCCAGCCGCGAAACCTCCAGCAGATCCTCCACCAGCCGCCGCATCGCCTGCGCCCGGTCCTGCACCAACTCCACCGCACGCTGCTGCGGCAACAGCTCCGCGGCCGCCACCAACCCCGCCACCGGCGTCCGCAGCTCATGCGCCACATCCGCGGTGAACTCCCGCTCCGCCTCCACCCGCGCCGCCAACGACGTCGCCATGTGATGCACACTGCGGCCCAGCTCGGCCACCTCGTCCCGGCCATGACTCGCCAGCGCATCCGCGTCCGGCGCCGCACCCGCCGCGATCCGCCGCGCCGCCGCGGCACTCAGCCGCAGCCGCCGCGACAGCCGCTGCGCCACGAACCACGACACCACCGCCATCAGCAGGACCGTGCCACACCCCGCGATCAACAACGCCCGGTCCAGGGAAAGTTGCGCCGGATCATCATCCGGATACGCCGCCGAAACCGACAACGACCGCGCCGGACCGCTCCCGTCCACGCCGCCGCTGACCCCCGTCGCCGCCCACACCCGCGGATCCTCACCACCGCTGACATACGTCCCCGACCGGCCCTTGAACACCGCCTCCCGCAACGGCAACGGCAACGTCGCAGCGTTCAACTGCGCCCCCAGCGCCAGCGTGCCGTCCCGCTCGTAGATCTGCAGCGCGGAACTCAGCCGGTCGTCCTGATACGCCCGCGCCGACCGCTCCCGCTCGGCATCGGCTATGTGGTGCACGGCGAACCCGAGCACCACCACGGCCAGCGCCGTCATACACGAAATGGCCAGGGCGATCCGGCCTCGAATGCCCATCACGCGAGGTTGTACATCTCCGTCGTGTCCCCGAGCGGCGTCGAGCCCTCGTACGTCACCTCAAGCCCGGTGAAGGCCCGCCCGCCCTTGACCGGCTCCGCGCCGTAGAGCCGGAACGTCGCCGGAAACCCGGAATCCGTCCCCACACCCGCGGCGGTCTTCTCGACCTGCACCACGCCCCTGCCCTCCGCCTCCTGCGAGCCATACCGCTCCCAGGTGATCGCCGTCGCCACCATCCCCACATCCGCGCAGGTCAACGTAATCACCTGCGGCTTGATCTGCGGCTCACCGAACCCGCAGTCCCGTACACCCGGCAGGCCCCCCGAGGGCTTACCGGCCGACTTCACGTCCTGCGCCGCCGAGGTCTTCGGCGCCGCATCCACCGCCGACGCGCGATCCGACGCCTGGCTGAACCACACCCCTCCGGCCGCCAGTGCCGTCACCACGGCAAAGGCCGCCAGAGCGATACGCCCACGAGCCCAGCGGGCCCCAGCGCGATCGGTCATCACGTACTCCTCCCGGGGCCCTCACCCCAGTACCCCCACCAGCAAACACGAACGAAAAGAGCGATTTCGACACCGTCACTCTCCCCTGCCCGCCACACAGCCTCATTGCCCGAACACTGCGGTGACCGCGCGGCTGTGTACCAGTCCTGTAACAAGACCCGGAACACCTCTGGCGCGCCGATATTCAGCCAGGTGGTTTGACCCGCGCTCCACGCACTGACCGACCGAGAGGACGCCCAGCGGCGACCGACAGCACCGAAGCAGTCCGGTCGTCAAACGGGCCGTGAAATCCGCCGCCCTCGGCAACGCCATGGAATGGTTCAACTTCGGGATCTGCGGCTATCTCGCGATCACCATCGGCAAGGTCTTCTCCCCCGGCGACAGCGACACCACCAGCCTGCTCTCACCCTTCGCCACCTTCGCCGTCGCCTTCCTCGCACGGCCGCTCGGCGGCGCCTCCACCTTCATCGCCGAATACGTCCCCAAGAAAAAGCTCGGCGAATTCTTCACCCAGCAGTGGCCCACCCTCATCCTCTGCATCGCCCTGGTCGGCGCTTACAACATCACCGACGGTCGTCTGCATGAAGGAAACCGCCCAACAGCCCCTCGTAGGCTCCCCGCCCTCAGTAGCCACAAAGGAAGAAGCCGTCGCAATGATCACGGCCCAAACATCCGAACCCCGCTTCTGAACCGACAATTCCTCACGAAAATCCCCGGTTTCACCCATTCCGCCGTTCAACGTAACCGGCTCCACGTTCGACCGTTGTTCTGTTCGAGAGCGATGGAGCGCATGGGGTGGGCCCGTTGCGCGGGATGGGGGAAGAATGCCGGTGAAGTACACCCGCGAGCGGCTGACGGAAGCAGCTCGCGCATCGACGTCTTATGACGAGGCGGTGCGGTGGTTCGGCGGGACACCGACACCGGGCAGCAGGCGGTACTTACGCGCCAGGATGATGGAAGCGGGCGTCGACACTGCGCACTTCGCGCCGGCGCGTGTGCGCCATACCGAGGCCAGGCTCCGCGAACTGGTGGCCTGCTCACACAGCATCGCCGACGTTGTACGCCGCCTCGGACTCGATCCGGTGGGCGGTCAGCACACCCACATCAGCCGACGTATCCGAAGCCTGGGGATCGACACGTCGCACTTCTCTCCACAGGGCCGGAGGAAGACCAAGGCACGTCGGCGGTGCAGCCCTGAAGCGCTCCTGGTGGAGGAGGAGAATCCGGTCCGTCGGGTGCCGAGCAGCCGCCTCAAGTGCGCGATGCTGGCACTCGGGGCGCAGGAGCGGTGCGGACTCTGCGGGACGGGGCCTGTCTGGCGTAACCGCCCGCTGCCGCTTGAGGTGGACCACATCGACGGCAACTGGCGGAACAACCGCCGGGAGAATCTGCGGCTGTTGTGCCCCAACTGCCACTCGGCGACGGACTCGTATCGGGGGCGTAATAAGCGCATCCGCGCCGCGCGGGCAGGAGCGGAGCGATGAGCGATCGCGTGCGCTACACCCGAGAACTGCTGGCGGAAGCTGCAATTCACTGCACGGAAATCGACGAAGTCATCGCGTTTTGCGGCGGACGTTCCTATCACCAAGTGCGCCGCCATTTGCTCAAGCGCTTCGACCACTTCGGGATCGACGTATCGCACTTCAAGCCTGTCACGCGGCGTAAGGCTCATCACCGCCCCACAAGAGAGGCGCTTCAGGATGCCGTCAGCGAATCCCTGTCGATCGCAGCCGCCCTGCGGCACCTGGGAAAGCCGGTCAGCGGTGGCAATCGATCCCTGTTCGCTCAGTGGGTGTCCGAGTACGACATCGACACCAGTCACTTCCTGGGACAGGCGCAAATGCGCGGGAGGCCTGGCACCACGCCGGTCAAGCCTCCCGAGCAGATCCTCGTGAAGTACTGCGGCACACGCCGCACAAGAACCGTGATGCTGCGTCGAGCCCTTCGGCAGATCGGCGTGCCCGAAGAGTGCGTCGAGTGTGGCACAGCCCCCGTTTGGCATGGCAAGCCCATGACCTTGGAAGTCGACCACATCAACGGGGACTGGCGCGACGACCGCCCCGAAAACCTGCGGCTGTTGTGCCCCAACTGCCATGCGATCACCGACACGTGGTGCCGGGGAGGCCGACGGAAACCATAACTCTCAGTGCGCGCTCGCCAACCAGTACTATGGGCGTGACGAGCGGCCGTGCTGGAACTGGTGAGACAGGCTGGTTTTAGGTACCAGTGCCTTCGAGGCGTGTGGGTTCGAGTCCCACCGGCCGTACCGATGACGATGAGGCCTGGCCCGTGAAGATTACGGGCCAGGCCTTTGCCATGCGCATGCAGGCCTCCTCAGCCCACCAACTCCCCCACCACCGGCACCAACGCCCGGAACGCCTTCCCGCGATGGCTGATCGCGTTCTTCTCGGCCGGGGTCAGTTCGGCGCAGGTGCGGGTTTCGCCGAGGGGCTGGAGGACGGGGTCGTAGCCGAAGCCGCCGGTGCCGGTGGGGGTGCGGCGGAGGGTGCCTTCGAGTCTGCCCTCGACGACGCGTTGGGTGCCGTCGGGGAGGGCGAGCGCCGCGGCGCAGGCGAAGTGGGCGGCGCGGTGGTCGTCGGGGATGTCGGCGAGCTGGGCGAGCAGGAGGGTCAGGTTGGCGCGGTCGTCGCCGTGCTTGCCGGCCCAGCGGGCGGAGAAGATGCCGGGGGCGCCGCCGAGGACGTCGACGCAGAGGCCGGAGTCGTCGGCGACGGCCGGGTGGCCGGTGGCCTGGGCGAGGGCGTGGGCCTTGAGCAGGGCGTTCTCGGCGAAGGTGACGCCGGTTTCCTTGACGTCCGGGACCTCGGGGTAGGCGTCGGCCCCGACGAGTTCGACGTCGAGGTCGGCGGCTTCGAGGATGGCCCGGAGTTCGGTGATCTTGCCGGCGTTGCGGGTGGCGAGGATGAGGCGGTGCCCGCCAGTCTGAGGCTGCATGGGGGTGATTATCCCGGGGTGCAGACGTTGGTGATTTCGCCGGCTGCGTCGGAGATGGGCTTGAGGTCGGGTGCCTTGGCGTTGTCGATGTCCGTGCGCGCGTTCTTGACGCCGGTGTTCATCTTGTCGATGGCTTTGGAGAGCTCGGGGTCGTCCGTCGATTTGCTGACCTTGTCGAGGTTCTTGTCGATGGCGTCGAGGGCCTCTTTGGCTTCCTGGGGGTTGTCGAGGGCGCTCCCGACGGCCTTCTGGAGTTTGTCGACGCTGTCGACGATGGCGGTGGCGGTGTTGGCGCAGTCCATGGCCTTGTTGACCGCTCCGCAGGAGGAGAGCAGCGGTACGGCGAGCGTGACGGCGGCCAGTGTGGCGAGTGCGGCGGTGGCGGGCCGGCGGTGCTGGTGGAGCTGACGGGGTGTGCGCGGGGCCATGGAACGGGTTCCTTCCTTGGGGCGTGCTCGGGCAAAGGAACAAACGCGCGGCGCCCTGGTTTGGTTGCCAGGGCGCCGTGGTCGGGGGCGAAGGTCGGACAAGCGGGGGCAGAGGGGGCGGCCCCGCCGTGGCCGTTACAGCGTACGGGCGAGTGCTTCGCGCTGGACAGTGTCGAGTTCGGCGCAGCCGGCTGCGGCGAGGTCGAGGAGGGAGCTGAGTTCGTCGCGGGTGAAGGGTTCGGCTTCGGCGGTGCCCTGGACCTCGACGAAGCGTCCGTCGCCGGTGCAGACGACGTTCATGTCGGTTTCGGCGCGGACGTCTTCCTCGTAGCAGAGGTCGAGGAGTGGGATGCCGCCGACGATGCCGACGCTGACCGCGCTCACCGTCCCGGCGAGGGGCTGGCGGCCGTGCTTGATGAGCTTTTTGTGCTGGGCCCAGGTGATGGCGTCGGCGAGGGCGACGTAGGCGCCGGTGATGGCGGCGGTGCGGGTGCCGCCGTCGGCTTGGAGGACGTCGCAGTCGAGGACGATGGTGTTCTCGCCGAGGGCTTTGTAGTCGATGACGGCGCGCAGCGAGCGTCCGATGAGGCGGCTGATTTCGTGGGTGCGGCCGCCGATCTTGCCGCGTACGGATTCGCGGTCGCCGCGGGTGTTGGTGGAGCGGGGCAGCATCGAGTATTCGGCAGTGACCCAGCCTTCGCCGCTGCCCTTGCGCCAGCGGGGGACGCCTTCGGTGACGGAGGCGGTGCAGAAGACTTTGGTGTCGCCGAAGGAGATGAGGACGGAGCCTTCGGCGTGCTTGCTCCAGCCGCGTTCGATGGTGACGGGGCGGAGCTGTTCGGGGGTGCGGCCGTCGATGCGAGACATGGCGTAGACCCTATCGGGAATGGCGAGGGCCCCGTTCCGGTACGGGTTGTGCGGTCCGGAGCGGGGCCCTGGAGCTGTGGGGTGGTCAGCTCACATCATGTCTTCGATGTCGGAGGCGATGGGGTCGGCGTCGGTGCCGATGACGACCTGGATCGCGGTGCCCATCTTGACGACGCCGTGGGCGCCGGCGGCCTTGAGCGCGGCTTCGTCGACGAGGTCGGGGTTGACGACTTCGGTGCGGAGACGGGTGATGCAGCCCTCGACCTCTTCGATGTTGTCGAGTCCGCCGAGCCCGGCGACGATCTTCTCAGCCTTGCTGGCCATGTCCACTCCTGCTTGTCTCGGCCGCCGGCGGTTCCGCCGAGCGGTTTTCACACGGTAACGCACGTTCAGCCCAACTATGTGGGCGTTAGTCCGCTATCTACCGAAGGATGGCGATCACCCGGAGTGTGTGGCCGGGGGCCGGAACGCACCGAGTGGTCTACACCACCAGTATGACCACAGTATGCGGCAAGCATCGGGCCGGTTGACGACGGGCCGACCGCCTGGAGGACGAGGATGAGCGCGAACGCAGCAGCGGCGGCGCCGAAGAAGAAGCGGACGTCCGTCGCCTTCCAGGGCATGCAGAAGATGGGCCGCAGTCTCCAGCTGCCGATTGCCGTGCTGCCGGCCGCGGGCATCCTCAACCGGCTGGGCCAGCCGGACGTGTTCGGGGCGGAGGGGCTGGGTTGGGACGACGTCGCGAAGGTGTTCGCGGGTGCGGGCGGCGCGCTGCTGGATTCGGGGCTGGGCCTGCCGCTGCTGTTCTGTATCGGTGTCGCGATCGGCATGGCGAAGAAGGCGGACGGTTCGACGGCGCTGGCCGCGGTGGTCGGCTTCCTTGTCTATTACTCGGTGCTGCACCAGTTCCCGGTGGACTGTGAATCGGGCCAGAAATACACGCAGGCGGGTGTGTGGGCGGGCGTGTGTGTGGTCCCGGACGGGACGGTGACGCCGGCGGCGTTCCAGAATCCGGGGGTTTTCGGCGGCATTGTCATGGGCCTCCTGTCGGCCTGGTTCTGGATGCGTCTGCATCGGGTGAAGCTCGTCGACTGGCTGGGCTTCTTCAACGGCCGCCGGCTGGTGCCGATCGTCATGGCCTTCGTCGGTGTGGGGGTCGCCGTGGTGTCCGTGTGGATCTGGCCGCCGGTCGGTGACGCGCTGACGAGCTTCAGCGAGTGGCTGACCGATCTGGACTGGATCGGCTCGGGCATCTTCGGCGTCGCGAACCGCGCGCTGCTGGTGGTCGGCCTGCACCAGTTCCTGAACACCTTCGTCTGGTTCCAGTTCGGCGACTACACCAAGCCGGACGGCACGGTCGTGCACGGTGACATCAACCGGTTCCTGGCGGGCGATCCGACGGCGGGTCAGTTCGAGACCGGGTTCTTCCCGATCATGATGTTCGCGCTGCCGGCGGCGGGGCTGGCGATCGCGCACTGCGCCAAGCGGCACCGCCGTAAGGAGGTGTCCGGAATGATGCTGTCGGTCGGGCTGACCTCGTTCGTGACCGGGGTGACCGAGCCGATCGAGTACTCGTTCCTGTTCATCGCGCCGCTGCTGTATGTGATCCATGCCGTGCTGACGGGTGTGTCGATGGCGGTGACCTGGGCGCTGGGGGTGCACGACAGTTTCAGTTTCTCGGCGGGCTTGATCGACTACGTCATCAACTGGGGGCTGGCGACCAAACCCTGGTTGATCATTCCGATCGGTTTCTGTTTCGCCGCCGTCTACTACGCCGTCTTCCGTTTCGCGATCACGAAATTCGATCTGCCGACTCCTGGCCGCGAGCCGGACGAAGTGGGGGACGCGATGGAGAAGGAGAACATCAAGTAGCGGCGGGCGGGCGTTCCGCGTCGCCACCGAACGGCCCGGCACCGTCCCGCATCGCCCCGTACCCCGCCCTCACCAGGCCTTCTGCCGCCTGCTCGCCGGCCCTCCAGTCCATGGACTCGGGGGCCGGTTGCCATGTGGTCCAAACCACTTGGAACAATGGATTCCTTTATGCCTCGGCTACGTGCTAAGAATGGTCTAAACCACTAGTGGTTTAGACCAACAAGCGGGCCGCCCCCCTTCCGAGTGCCCGCCTCACCAGGAGGAATCCGATGAGTTCGGCCACTGCTACGGCGGCCCCCAAGAAGAAGGGCCCCGGCTCCAGCGTCATGGCAGTCGGTCAACGTATCGGCCGCAGCCTCATGCTGCCGATCGCCACGTTGCCCGCAGCCGCACTGATGGTCCGCCTGGGCCAGGACGACATGCTCGGCCGGGAGTCCTTCCCGGCCTTCCTGAACAAGCTCGCCGAGTTCATGGCGGCCGGCGGCGGCGCCCTGCTCGACAACATGCCGCTGCTGTTCGCGGTGGGTATCGCCATCGGCTTCGCCAAGAAGGCGGACGGCTCCACCGCCCTGGCCGCCGTGGTCGGCTACCTGGTCTTCAGCAAGGTTCTGGGCACCTTCACCGACAGCAACCTTCCCAAGGTCCAGCAGGTGGTGGACGGGAAGATAGCCGAGGTCGCGCCGCCGGTGAACGCGGGCGTTCTCGGCGGTGTCGTGATCGGCATCGTGGTCGCCCTGCTCTATCAGCGCTACAGCCGCAAGAAGCTCCCCGACTGGCTGGGCTTCTTCAGCGGCCGCCGCCTCGTCCCGATCCTGGCCTCGTTCGCCGGCCTGGTCATCGGCATCCTCTTCGGCTACATCTGGCCGGTCCTCGGTGCTGGTCTGCACAACTTCGGTGAGTGGCTGGTCGGCTCGGGCGCCGTGGGCGCGGGCATCTTCGGCGTCGCCAACCGCGCACTGATCCCGGTCGGCATGCACCACCTGCTGAACTCGTTCCCGTGGCTGCAGGCCGGTGAGTTCGACGGCAAGCACGGCGACATCGCCCGGTTCCTGGCCGGCGACCCGAGCGCCGGGCAGTTCACCACCGGCTTCTTCCCGATCATGATGTTCGCGCTGCCGGCCGCCTGCCTGGCGATCACCCACTGCGCCCGTCCCGAGCGCCGCAAGGTCGTCGGCGGCATGATGCTCTCCCTGGCTCTCACGGCCTTCGTCACCGGCGTGACCGAGCCGATCGAGTTCACCTTCATGTTCATCGCGCCTGTGCTGTACGCGATCCATGCCGTACTGACCGGTGTGTCGATGGCGCTGACCTGGGCCCTGGGCATGAAGGACGGCTTCGGCTTCTCGGCCGGCGCCATCGACTTCCTGCTCAACCTGGGCATCGCGACCAAGCCGTGGATGCTGGCGCTGGTGGGACTCTGCTTCGGAGTCCTCTACTACGCGGTCTTCCGCTTCGCGATCACCAAGTTCAACCTTCCGACGCCGGGTCGCGAGCCCGACGAGGAACTGCTCGAAGCCGAGAAGACCAAGGCCAAGTAGGCCCGCACCTGCCGGAAAAGGCGGCCTCCCTGCACCGACGAGCAGGGAGGCCGTCGGCAGTTCGTGTCCCGGTGCGGTGCGACCACGGCGGCTGGCGGGGGAAACACCCGGCAACCGTCATCTGATGGGCGGGCTCCACGAGTTGCGAGCCGCTTCAGATCTCGTACGACGCCCCCGCCTTGGCGACCTCGACCGGCCCGTCATACACCTTCTGCGCATCCCGGAGGCTGATGTCCGGGTCGGTCCACGGCGGGATGTGGGTCAGCACCAGGCGGCCCGCGCCGGCCCGGCGGGCGTGTTCGCCGGCCTCCCGGCCGTTGAGGTGCAGGTCCGGGATGTCTTCCTTGCCGTGGGTGAAGGACGCCTCGCACAGGAAGAAGTCGGTGCCCGCGGCGAGGGTGTCCAGCGCCTCGCAGGGGCCGGTGTCGCCGGAGTACGTCAGGGAACGGCCGTCGTGCTCGATGCGGAAGCCGTACGCCTCGACCGGGTGGCTCACCAGCTCCGTACGGATCGTGAACGGTCCGATCGTGAAGGTGCCGGGCGTCAGCGTATGAAAGTCGAAGACCTCGCTCATCGCCCCGTCGTGCGGCAGATCCGCGTGGGCGACGGTCAGCCGGCGCTCGGTACCGGCCGGCCCGTACACGGGCATCGGCGAGCACCGGCCGCCGTCCGGCCGGTAGTAGCGCACCACGAAGTATCCGCACAGGTCGATGCAGTGATCGGCGTGCAGATGCGAGAGGAGGACGGCGTCCAGGTCGTAGAGACCGCAGTGGCGCTGCAGCTCTCCGAGGGCGCCGTTGCCCATGTCGAGGAGCAGCCTGAAGCCGTCGGCCTCCAGGAGGTAGCTCGAACAAGCCGATTCCGTGGAAGGGAATGACCCGGAGCATCCGACGACAGTGAGCTTCATACGGGCGTGAACCTCCGTGGGCGGGGGGCGGGCTGGGGGGCTCCCCTGCGCATGGGGGTCCCCCCTGGTCGAGCGGAGCCGAGAGCTTGGGGGAGCAGTTGAGAGCTTGGGGATGGGTCCATGCGGGGTCTCGGCGCTCTGTGCGGTGCCCACGAGCGTAAGGCGCAAAAGGTTGTGTGGCTCCTCCAGCGGGGCGAGCTGTGGGCGGAATCACCAGTCCGGGGGCAAGCGCCGTACGGCCGTACGCCACGGTTTCCGCCGCCGGCCAAGCCACCGGACATAGCGCCCGTCGCCCGTCATACCGGTAAAAAAACTCCCGCCGCCGTGGTGTGGCACCACGACGGCGAGCATGTTCGGTGTCAGACGGTAGGGCTACTCGTCTATGCCCAGAGCTGCCCGTGCAGCGTCTCGATCGCCGCTTCCGTGGATTCGGCGGTGTAGACGCCGGTGGAGAGGTACTTCCAGCCGCCGTCGGCGACGACGAAGACGATGTCGGCGCTCTGCCCGGCGCGGACCGCCTTCCTGCCGACGCCGATCGCGGCATGCAGTGCGGCGCCGGTGGAGATGCCCGCGAAGATGCCCTCCTCGGCGAGGAGTTCGCGGGTGCGGCGGACCGCGTCCTCCGAGCCGACCGAGAAGCGGGTGGTCAGCACGGACTCGTCGTAGAGCTCGGGGATGAAGCCCTCGTCGAGGTTGCGCAGGCCGTAGACGACGTCGTCGTAGCGCGGTTCGGCGGCGACGATCTGGACGCCGGGGACATGCTCGCGCAGATAGCGGCCGACGCCCATCAGCGTGCCGGTGGTGCCGAGCCCGGCCACGAAGTGGGTGACGGAGGGGAGGTCGGCGAGGATCTCGGGGCCGGTGGTGGCGTAGTGCGCACCGGCGTTGTCCGGGTTTCCGTACTGGTAGAGCATCACCCAGTCGGGGTGCTCGGCGGCGAGGTCCTTGGCGACCCGTACGGCCGTGTTGGAGCCGCCGGCCGCGGGCGAGGAGATGATCTCCGCGCCCCACATGGCGAGGAGTTCACGCCGCTCGGACGAGGTGTTCTCCGGCATGACGCAGACGATGCGGTAGCCCTTGAGCTTGGCCGCCATGGCGAGCGAGATGCCGGTGTTGCCGCTGGTCGGTTCGAGAATGGTGCAGCCGGGGGTGAGCCGGCCGTCCTTCTCCGCCTGCTCGATCATGTGCAGCGCGGGCCGGTCCTTGACCGAGCCCGTGGGGTTGCGGTCCTCCAGCTTCGCCCAGATGCGGACGTCGTCGGAGGGTGAGAGGCGCGGGAGGCGGACGAGAGGGGTGTTCCCGACCGCCGCCAGCGGGGAGTCGTACCGCATCAGCGCATGCCGCCCGCCACTGCCGGGAGGATCGTGATGTTGTCGCCGTCGGCGAGCTTGGTGGAGATGCCCTCCAGGAAGCGCACGTCCTCGTCGTTGAGGTAGACGTTCACGAAGCGGCGCAGCTGCTCACCGTCGACGAGGCGCTCGCGGATGCCGGCGTGGCGGCTCTCCAGGTCGGTGAAGAGGTCGGCGAGGGTCGCGCCGCTGCCCTCGACGGCCTTCTGGCCGTCGGTGTAGGTGCGCAGGATGGTCGGGATTCGGACCTCGATGGCCATGTGAGGGCTCCTGTCGGAGTGCGGTGGCGGAGTGGTGTACGTCGCGTGTGCACGGCGGTGGTGCAGCGGTGCGGGAGCGTCGGTGACGCGGATGGTGCGGGGAGTGCGGCCGCGGGCGCCGCGGCCGGCGTGCCGAAGTCAGGCGGCGCAGCGCGGACAGATGGCGCTGGAGAGGCGGCACAGGTCGATGTGCAGCCGTGCGGTTCCGCAGCCGAAGGCCCCCAGCAGGGCGGATGCGGAGCGACGCGTGGCGAGCGGAGCGTGCGTCTGCATGCCCGGCCTCTTCTCGCTCACGTCGTGGTCAACCATGCGGTCATCGTATCGATTCCCGGTCCGGGTATTGGAACCTCGTCCCATGATGCGGACGGTTGGTGTACGCCAGTTGGGACGCGGGGGCGGACGGGTGCTGCGCGGGTGCTGCGTCCGTACGGGAATCCGCAGGTCACGGGGGTGGGGCGGCCCGATGACGGACCGGCCCCGGCGGCCTCGTGGGGCATGCGTCACCTCGCCCCCTCAGACGTACTCCGGCACGGATCAGACGTACTCCGCCACGATCTCGACCTCTTCCTCGGTGACGACTCCGTCGACGATGCGGAAAGAGCGGAACTGGAAGGGCCCGGCGTCGTCGGTGTCGGCGGTGGACACCAGGACGTAGTGCGCGCCGGGCTCGTTCGCGTAGGAGATGTCCGTACGGGACGGGTATGCCTCGGTGGCGGTGTGCGAGTGGTAGACGATCACCGGTTCCTCGTCCCGGTCGTCCATCTCGCGGTAGAGCTTGAGCAGGTCGGCGGAGTCGAATTCGTAGAACGTGGGTGAGCGGGCGGCGTTCAGCATCGGGATGAACCGCTCGGGGCGGCCGCTGCCGGCCGGGCCCGCGACCACGCCGCAGGCCTCGTCGGGGTGGTCCTTGCGGGAGTGCTCGACGATCTGGTCGTGGAGGGCCTTGGTGAGGGTCAGCATGCGGCCAAGAATAAGCAGAGGGCCCGTGCGTACCGAAAGATGGTACGCACGGGCCCGCATGCTGGACAGTGGGGCGGCTCAGCCCTTCTTCGCCAGGGCGTTAGCCGCGTCCCGCCGCTGGATGCAGAGGTAGCCCACGGTCAGGATGAGCGCCCACACGGGGGCGGCGTAGAGGGAGACCCGGGCCGCCGGGTCGAGGCCCATCATCACGATCACCATGCCGATGAAGGCCAGCGCGAAGACCGAGGTGTACGGGCTGCCGGGGGCACGGAAGTCGGACTTGGGCAGCAGGCCGCGGTCCGACTTGTACCGGTAGCGCAGCTGCGAAAGCAGGATGACGATCCAGGCCCACATACCGGAGATGGTCGCGAAGGAGACGACGTAGTTGAACGCCTCGCCCGGCCACTGGTAGTTGATGTAGACGCCGAACATCATCATCGCGACCGAGACGCCGGTGCCCCAGGTGGGCAGGCCGTTCTTGCTGAGCTTGGTGAAGAACTTCGGGCCCTGCCCGTTGAGGGCGAGGTCGCGCAGCATCCGGCCGGTGGAGTACATACCGGAGTTGGCCGAGGAGAGCGCGGCGGTCAGCACGACGAAGTTGACGATGCCCGCGCCGGCCGGCAGGCCGATCTGCTGGAAGGCGGCGACGAACGGGCTGACGCCCGGCTTGAAGACCGTCCAGCTGACGACGGACAGGATGATGATGAGCGCGCCGATGTAGAAGAGGCCGATCCGCCACGGGACGGTGTTGATGGCCTGCGGCAGGACCTTCTTCGGGTTGGTCGCCTCGCCCGCGGTGACGCCGACGAGCTCGACGGCGAGGAAGGCGAACATCACGATCTGCAGCGTCATCAGCGTGCCGCCGATGCCCTTGGGGAAGAAGCCGCCGTCGGACCACAGGAGCGAGAAGGAGGCGGTGTCACCGGCGTCGGAGAAGCCGAGGGTGATCACGCCGATGCCGATGAGGATCATGCCGATGATCGCGGTGACCTTGACCATCGAGAACCAGAATTCCAGCTCACCGAAGAGCTTCACGGAAATCAGGTTGATACCGAAGAGCGCACACGTGAAGACGAGTGCCGAGGCCCATTGCGGTATGTCCTTGTTCCAGTACTGCACGTAGTGTGCCGCGGCGGTCACTTCGGTGATGCCGGTGACGACCCAGAAGAGCCAGTACGTCCAGCCGGTCACAAAGCCGATGAACGGGCCGAGGAACTCCCGGCCGTACTCGGAGAAGGAACCGGAGACGGGCCGGTACATGAGCAGTTCGCCCAGGGCCCGCATGATGAAGAAGATGACCACGCCGACGATGGCGTAGGCCAGGATGATGCTCGGTCCGGCCATGGAGATGGCCTTGCCCGCCCCGAGGAAGAGACCGGTACCGATGGCGCCACCAATGGCGATCATCTGGATCTGGCGGTTTCCCAGACCCCGCTGGTAGCCCTCTTCAGAAGCTTGTCCAGTGGCCTCGTTGCCGTCGTGCTGCTTGTCGACCTGCACAGAGGTCATGAGTGGTGCGCCTTTCTCCATTCCGACCCGGCCTGCCCGGGTCGGGTCCCGACCCCCCGGATGGAGTTCCTGCACGCCGACGGTCGGCCGGCTCAGCGCTCCCGCGGCGACAAGGGTGGCGTCGCACACGGCAGGTCGTGAAGATCTATCACGGCTGTTCGGAGATCAACTAACAACGTCGTGAGTCAAATCACCGCGAAAATAGGACAAAAAACGAAATCGGCGGCACAACACACCGACGCGGTGATGCGATCGTTATCCGGATTTGAGCCTCCGCTGAGCGAACACTCCGGGTGATACGCCCCGGTATCGCCGCTTCGGGGCCGGGGGACTCGAAGGCCCCGGCCCCGTAATCCTCAGTCCATCAGCGATTCAACGAGGGTTTCCTGCAGGCCGCCCAGCCAGAGATAGGCCATCACCATCGGCTTGCGCGGGTCGGTGTCGGGCAGCCGGAGCAGCTCGCCGCCGTCCTCCTCGTCGGTGACCTCCAGGCGGGTGCCGATGGCGAGCCTGAGGTCGTTGAGGGCGCCGAGCCACTGCCGGCACTCGTCGGGCTTCAGGCGCAGTACCGCGCCGCCCTGCCCGGCAGGCGTCAGCGCGTCCAGCGCACGGATCAGCGCGAGGGCGTCGTCGCGCTTGCGGGCGCGCAGGTCGTTCTCGGTGTAGCGGCGGAATTCGGCGGACGCGGCGCGTACGTCGTCGTCGGGGACGAGATCGGGGCCGCCGTAGGCGTCGGGGAAGAGCCGGGCCAGGACCGGGTCGGCGGGCGGTTCACTGGGCCCGTCGTTGAAGACCGAGGCGAGCAGGTCCTCGGCCTCGCTGTCGCCGGGCGCCTCCCCCGGGCCGACCAGCTCCAGGAGCTGCACGGCGAGGCTGCGCAGGATGGAGACCTCGACCTCGTCGAGGGGGACGGCGGCGCCGCCGCCGGGCAGGGGCTCGAAGTGGCCGGCCATCAGCGGTCCTGCTGAAGGGTCGCCCAGAGGCCGTAGCCGTGCATGGCCTGCACGTCGCGCTCCATTTCCTCGCGGGTGCCGCTGGAGACGACCGCGCGGCCTTTGTGATGGACGTCGAGCATCAACTGGTGCGCCTTGTCCTTGGAATAGCCGAAGTACGACTGGAAGACGTACGACACATAGCTCATGAGGTTGACGGGGTCGTTGTGGACGATCGTGACCCACGGGACGTCGGGTTCGGGGACCGCGAAGGGAGCCTCGCTCGACTCTGGACGCTCGATCTCAACCGGAACACTGAGGGTGCAGCGATGCGGCCGGAGAGTGTTCGTGGGGGACGGGTGGGCGCTCACACGCCCCATGCTGCCACCCGGGGGCGGGCGGTGCACAAACGCCCCTCGTACGGGAGCGTCGGCGAGCCGCGCGCCCCCTGCGCCGAGGGCGCTTTGAGGCACCGACAGGGCCCAGACGGAACCCCGGCGAGTCCCCACACGGAGGAAATCGTCAAAGTGACGAGTATTGGGGGTACCATCTTCCTCATGCTGCACTTACCGGGGGCTGTGACTTCAGCGGCTACCGCCGTGGACCCCCAGCCCCCCAGCCGGTATCTGATACGGCTCGCGTGGATCGAATTGCGAGGTATGTCGAAGTGAACGTTGCAGACCTTTTGGGGCTGCCGGTGGCCGTGCCGTCGACTGCGCTCTTCACCGACCAGTACGAACTCACCATGCTGCAGGCCGCGTTGCGGTCCGGGACCGCGGACCGGCGCTCGGTCTTCGAGGTCTTCACCCGCCGGCTGCCCGAGGGCCGCCGCTACGGCGTGGTCGCCGGCACCGGCCGGGTGCTGGACGCAGTGGAGAACTTCCGCTTCGACGACACGATCCTCGGCTTTCTGCGCGAGCGCGGCATCCTCGACGAGCAGACGCTCGGCTGGCTGGCCGACTACCGCTTCCGCGGCGACATCTGGGGCTACCCCGAGGGCGAGGTCTACTTCCCGGGCTCCCCGATCATGCGCGTCGAGGGCACCTTCGCCGAGGCGGTCCTGCTGGAGACGGTGATCCTCTCGATCCTCAACCACGACTCCGCGGTAGCCGCGGCCGCCTCCCGGATGTCGGTGGCGGCGGGCGGGCGCCCGCTGATGGAGATGGGCGCCCGCCGCACCCACGAGCTGGCGGCGGTGGCCGCGGCCCGCGCCGCGTACGTCGGCGGCTTCCAGGCCACCTCCGACCTCGCGGCCGGCTTCCGCTACAACATCCCCACCGTCGGCACCAGCGCGCACGCCTTCACCCTGCTGCACGACGACGAGCGGGACGCGTTCACCGCGCAGGTCGACACCCTCGGCAGCGGCACCACCCTCCTCGTGGACACCTTCGACGTCACCGAGGCGGTCCGTACCGCCGTGGAGGTGGCGGGGCCCGGCCTCGGCGCGGTGCGGATCGACTCCGGCGATCTGCTGCTGATCGCCCACCGGGTGCGCCAGCAGCTGGACGAGCTCGGCGCCGAGAAGACCAAGATCGTGGTCACCAGCGATCTGGACGAGTACGCCATCGCCTCGCTCGCGGCCGCCCCGGTGGACGCGTACGGCGTCGGCACCCAACTGGTGACCGGCAGCGGGCACCCGACCTGCTCGATGGTCTACAAGCTGGTCGCGCGCGCCGACAGCGATTCCGTTGACGATCCAGCCGCCCCGCTGCGGCCGGTCGCGAAGAAGTCGATGGGCGCCAAGTCGTCGATCGGCGGCCGCAAGTGGGCGGCCCGGAGGCTCGACGAGGACGGTGTCGCGGAGGCCGAGGTCGTCGGCACCGGGCCGGTGCCGGACGGGCTGGCCGGCCGGCAGCTGCTGGTGCCGCTGGTGCGCGGGGGCGAGGTGGTGGCCCGGGAACCGCTGGACGCCGCCCGCGACCGGCATATCGCCGCCCGCGCCGGGCTGCCGCTGTCGGCGACCCAGCTCTCGCGCGGCGAACCCGTCCTGCCGACCGAGTACGCATGACCGGCACGGGACACCCCTCCCGCAACGCCCGCACAGTGGCTACCCTCGGTCACACCACCTCTCTGCGCCCCTCCCCCCGATTCCCAGCCGGAAGGCACGGACCATGCACCGGGCATTGATCGTCGTTGATGTGCAGAACGACTTCTGTGAGGGCGGCAGCCTCGCGGTGGCGGGGGGCGCGAGCGTCGCGGCCGGCATCACCGACCTCGTGGGGCAAGCCGCCGGCAGCGGCTACCGGTATGTGGTCGCCACCCGCGACCATCACATCGACCCCGGCGGCCACTTCTCCGAGCGCCCCGACTTCGTGCGCTCGTGGCCCCGGCACTGCGTGGCGGGCACGGAGGGGGTGGGCTTCCACCCGAACTTCGCCCCAGCCGTCACCTCGGGCGCGATCGACGCGGTCTTCGACAAGGGCCAGTACAGCGACGGCTACAGCGGCTTCGAGGGCACGAACGAGAACGGCGTCCCGCTCGCGGAGTGGCTGCGCGCCCACGAGGTGACCGACGTGGACGTGGTCGGCATCGCCACCGATCACTGCGTGCGGGCCACGGCCCTGAGCGCGGTCGGCGAGGGCTTCCGCACCCAGGTCCTGCTGGATCTGACCGCGGGCGTCGCCCGGAACACCACCGAGCGGGCGCTGGCGGAGCTGCGGGCGGCGGGCGCCGAGCTGACCGGCAAGCCGGTGCTCGCCGACGGCTGAGGCGCGCACCGGCCGGTGTGGCGGGTCCCGGGAGACCCGCCACACCGGGAGCGCCGCCGGCCGCTCAGGCGCCGGCGACCTGTGGCTTCTGTGCCGGGGCCCGCAGCAGGGCCCGTATCGGATGCCAGGACTCGGTGTCGTCCTCCGGTGCACCGCGCCACACCAGCCCGTCGGGATGGTGCAGCACGGCCGTGATCTCGTCCGGTGTCGGCGGTTTCATGTTGCCGCGCAGGTAGACGGAACGGAGCCCGTGGTTGCGCAGCCTGGTCAGGGCGCGCTGCCGGTTCACGGCATGGACCAGGACCCGGACGCGGCAGCCGCCGTCGTCGTACGGTCCGGACAGTGGGCTGTGGCTGGGTCTGGGCAGTGAGAGGGCGACCACCACGCTTCCGCCAGGAAGCCTGATGAAGCCGCCGCTGGTCATGGTCATTTTTCCCCCGTGAGACTTCGCGTCAACAAGGAACTGTAGAACGCATCTAAACGCTAATCGGCCGCCGCCCGCTAGGGGCGACGGCCGATAAGCTTCTGACCTGCGGCTTTACTTTCTAGCTAGTGGCGGGGCCCACCTGGAGGGTCACGGTGGAACCGTCCGCGGCCTCCTTGGCGATCTTGATCCTGGTGTTGGTGTCAGGAACGATCACACCGCCGGTCGGGTTCGCCTTGTCGTAGTAGACGCCGTGCCGGTCGTCGAAGAGCGTGACGCCCTTCTTCGACTTGATCGTGACCGGCTTGCCGTCCTTGTGCAGCTTCAGCGCGTCGGTCCGGTAGCGCGTGAAGGTCGAGTCGTAGGACTGGAACCGGTTGCGCATCAGCTTGCCGTCGGCCCACCGCTCGGCCTTGGGGTGCGCGTCGACCGGGAGGATCTGCCCGTAGCCCGGGTGCTTGCCGACGTTGTTGTCCGGCTGCGAGGTGTCCCACAGCCAGATCAGCACACCGTTCTGGTACGGGAAGTGCTCGACCCACTGGGGCTTGTCGGTGGTCCAGCCGAAGTTGTACGGGCCGACCTTGAGGGTCTTGTCGTACGACACGTACTGGCGGTTCTCGGCGATGTAGTACTGCGGGTAGTCCTTGGTGAAGGACGCGCCGATCCGCGAGAAGCCCTTGGTGGTCCAGCCGTTGTCGTCGCCCTCGGCGTTGTCGCTGAACAGCGGCTTGCCGTCGGCGACCACGCTGACGGTGTCGGCCGCAAAGCCCTTCTGGGCGGCGCCGCCGTCGGTCTGGTAGCGGAAGCGGAGGTCGATCTTCTTGCCGGCGTAGGCGTCCAGCGGGTAGACGAGGTCCTGGTAGGCGGCCACCGTCCCGGTCAGCGCGGGCTTGTCGCCGCCGTCGCGCGGGATGGCCTTGCCGTTCGCGGTGCCGTCGACGGGCGTCCAGTTGCCGCCGCCGTCGGTGGAGACCTCGGCGTAGAGGTAGTCGTAGTCCTCCTCGATGTCCCACCAGCCCTTGAGGGTCAGCGACGCCTTGGACTTACCGGTGAGGTCCACCGGCCGGGAGAGGGTGTTCTTCAGGTCGTTGCCCATGTCGCTCCACCACTGCTTGGAGCCTTCCGCGGGCTTGACGATCTCCGTCTTCACCGGCTTCGAGGGCAGTTCGACGACCACCGCCTGCTTGTTCTTGGTGTTGTACTCCGCGACGCCCAGCTTGTGCGTGGACTTGGTCGCGGCCTTCGCCTTGCCGTAGTTGAGCCAGCCCAGCTGGAGCTTGTCCCAGGCGCTCATATCGCCGGGCAGGTCCCCGATGGAGTCCTTGCCGCGGCCGAGCCAGGAGCCGGCCGACATCAGCGACCAGAAGTCCACCGAGGACTCGCCGCTGCCGGTGGTGTCGTACTCGTCCGGAAGTCCCAGGTCATGGCCGTATTCATGGGCGAAGACGCCGAGCCCGCCGTTCTCCGGCTGCATCGTGTAGTCGCCGACCCAGATGCCGGAGTCGCCGATCTGGGTGCCGCCGGCCTTGTTCTCGCCGGGGCCGGTCTTGCCGGCGTCGCTGCCGTACGCGTACCAGCGGTGCGCCCAGAGGGCGTTGGTCTTCTGGACGCCGCCGCCCGCGGACTCGTCCTCACCGGCGTGCACGATCTGGAAGTGGTCGATATAGCCGTCGGGCTCGTTGAAGTTGCCGTCGGCGTCGTGGTCGTAGCGGTCCCACAGGTCGTACTTGGCGAGATCGGTCTTGATCTGCTCGTCGGTACGGCCCTTGGCCTTCTGGTCCTTCGCCCACTGGTTGACGCCGTCGCGGATCAGGTCCCAGGCGTTGGCGCAGTTGGTCTCGCCGCAGTAGTTGGACCCGTAGCGGGCCTCGTTCCAGTCGACCTTGACCCAGTCGGAGACCTCGCCCTCGACGGAGTAGCGACCCGAGGACTGCTTCTCGTAGTACTTGGCCAGCGACTGCTTCTTCTTGTCGTGCGAGAAGTAGAGGTCCTGGAAGTGCTGCCGGTTGAAGTCCTTCTGCCAGGCGGTGCTGTTGTCCTTCGCGCGGTCCGGCTCGGCTATCTGGTTGTGCGCCGGGCCGGGCGTGCCGCCGTACTTCTTCTCCGGCGGCTTGGGGCCGTCGCCGTCAGGGTCGAACATCGTGGTGTCGTCGACCTTGCCACCGAAGTCCGCCAGGATCGTGAAGATCTTGTCGGTCTTCTGCCGCGCCAGCTCGACGTACTTGCCCTTGCCCAGCTTGACGACCTGGGAGCCCCCGCGCTCGGTCGCCTGGGCGTCGCCGGAGATCACCTGCTGGAGCGCTTCTTTGCGCTGACCGGCCTGCCGGTCGCTGAACGGGCCCTTGAGGTCGTGGTCCACGGTCCGCTCGGGGGCCGGGTCCTGGCGCTTCGCGACGGGCGACGGAGGCTGTGCATCGGCCGTGGCCACCCCGGATGACAAAGCGGCCGCCCCGATCGCGGCGATCGCCGTGGCCAGGGCGGCCGATCTGAACAGGCTTCTCTGGTATCTCACTTGGCGCGGTCCTCCCCTTCGAACACGGTCACTGTTCGAGGGCATTCGACCGGAAGTGCCGGAGAAAAGACAGATCTTGACTTGAGCACGTCAGCGAAGTACGTTACTCGGTCGGCTGGTTACAGCTATCGAACGCCGGGCGTACGGGCTCACAAAGGAATACGGAGCCCGCCGTACAGGCCGGGCGGATATGCCTCTCGGGCATGCGCCCCCGCCCCAACTGGCGTTCTACCACTGCGCGTTCGACAGTCGACGAGGCCGTGCGCCCCCTATGCACCAGAACCGTGGGTTAGGTCACGCTTACTTGTCGTTCCGCTCGGGAAGTAAGGACCTTAGGCTCGTTTGATGGCGCGCCTTTGACGGCACCCGTTGCCCGACACACCCTGCCGACCCTCCGAGGACGGATCCCGCCATGCCTCGTCCGACTGCCACCCAGCTCGTCTACGGTTCGGCCACCGTCTTCTTCTCCACCCTCGCGATGCTGCTGCTCTCGCAGACACAGACCGGGATCGGAGTCGCGGTCATCGCCATCGCCGGGCTCGGGCTCGGGCTGCTGGTCGCCATGACGGTGCCGATGCCGCGGATGTCGCGGGTGGTCCGCCGCCATGTCGTACGGGCCAAGTCGCCCGCCGCGCCCGCCCCGTTGCAGGCCGTGCCGTCGCCGGCCGACCGTGTGCGCGTCGAGGCCCGGGTCGGCGAGCACTCGCGCTAGCGCGCCCCGCCCGCGTCGCACATCAGGCCGTGGAGACCACCACCGTCTTGGCCGCCTTGTCGTGCAGGCACTGCTGATACGGCTTGTCCCAGGTACACCACAGGACGTTGACCAGCCAGAAGATAAAGCCGCAGCATGGCACGACCTCCGGCAGCGTGTAGACCGCGGCCCGGATCCAGCCCGCCTGACCGGCCGGCACCGCGCCGTTCGACAGCATCGCCACCCGGATCTTCATCGCCATCTTGCCGACGGTCTGGCCGCAGCTGGTCAGCATCAGCCCCTCGTAGATGAGATACACCAGCATCGTGACGCCCGACACCGTGGCCTGCTTGCCGGTCTGCGTGCTGCTGGTGCTGGTGTAGTCCACCCAGCCCACGATGGCGTTCATGATCAGCGTGACCGGAACGCCGATGATGATCGCGTCGATGATGCGCGCGACGAGCCGGCGGCCGCGGTTGGCGAGCGGCGGCATCCCGGCGAGCGGATCGGCCGCGCCGTACTCCCCGCCGTACGGATTGTCGGCATACGGGCTGCCGCCGTACGGGCCTCCCTCATAGCGTGGCGGGGGCGGGGCACCACCAGGGGGCGGAGCCCCACCAGGAGTGCCGCTGCCTTCGCCGCCCGTGCCGGAGCCGCTGGGGGGAGGTTCCCCCTCCGGCGGCTCCTGCGGCTTTTTCAGGAACGGGTCGTTCTCCGGCGGTTCACCGGAGCCGGGCCTGGGCTGGTCGGTGCTCATGGCCCGAGTCGACCGCTTGTCGCGGCCCGCCGCATCCGGCGAAGTCCGTTCGGGGGACCCGGGCCATGAGGTGGCGCAGCGTCAGTCGGAGGCGACGAACGTCCGCGCGGCCTTGTCGTGCCAGCACTGCCGCCACGGGCGGTCGAACACGCACCAGACGACATTCAGGATGCCGACGGCCAGGACGCCGAGCACGCCGTACACCAGCCAGCGCTTGATCGCCGCGCCGACGCCCGGGCTGTCATGGCCCTCGATGTCCAGCACCCGCACCTTGCACAGCTTCTTGCCGAGGGTGCGGCCCCACTTGACGGTGGGCAGCACCTCGTAGAGCCCGCCGCCGATCAGCAGCACGGCCAGCACGACGCCGAGGAGCGGGGCGGTGGTGCCGTCGAGCAGATAGACCGTCACCTGGCGGCCGGACTGCTTGGCCGCCTCGACCTTGGCGTCGATGTGGTCCGTGACGGTGCCCCACAAGGGGACGGCGACCGCGGCGGTGGCCGCGGCGACCACCAGCGTGTCGATCAGCCGGGCCGCGAACCGGCGGCCGAGGCCGGCCGGGCGGCCCTCCTCGGCCTGGAAGGCGGCGGAGAAGGCATCGGCGGTCGGCGGCTTCCAGGGGATGACGCCGTCGTCGCCCGGCGCACCGGCCGGGGCACCGCCCTGCGGCGGGAAGCCGGCCGACGGGGCAGGTGCCTGCCGGGCGGCCGGGGCCTGGGCGGCGGGCGCCTGCTGACCGGGGTGCTGCGCGGAGTTCTGCGGGTCCGGGCGGCCCTGCGTGCCGACGGACGGCAGCGCCTGCGGGGCGGTGCCGGCGGGCGGGGCGGACTGCCCGGAGCCGCCGCCCGGCGCGACACGGATCGCCATCGTCTCGTTGGCCTTGGCGGCCCCGCCTGCCCCGGCTGCCCCACCTGCGTCCGGCCGTACCGCCCGGATCGCCGTCGTGCCCTGGTCCACAGCGTCGCCGCCACGGCGCCCGCCCGGCTTGACGGCACGGATGGCGACCGTCCCGTCGGCCGGGACGTCGGGCTTACGGGGAGCGGGTGTCGCGGGCGAGGACCCGGACGACGCGGCGGGCGCCTCACCGGACCCGGGCTCGGCGGACCGGTCACCGGACCGCTCGTCGCGCTGCGCCGGCACCGCGCCCCAGGAAGCCGCGCCGGACGGCGTCCCGGACTGCGCCTGGTCGGGCGAACCCCAGGAGATCCGGCGGTCCGCCTCGCCGCCGAAGCCGCTCTGCCGGGAGGCGTCGGCCTGCCAGGAGGCCGCGGGCTCGGGGCTGGTGCCGTGCAGCCTGGCCGGGTCGTCCCAGCTAGCGGCGGGCTGGACGCCGGGCATCGCGGTGTCGCCGTCCGCCGTCTCGTCCAGGAAGACCGGTCCGGTCTCCTCGACCGCGGGCCGGGCCGGGGCGGGCGCCGGGGCCACGCCGGGCGGCGGGGCGGGCATCGCCTCGCCCTCGGCCGGCGCCGGCCGGCTGGTGCCGGGGACCCATGCGGCACCGTTCCAGTACCGGATGTAGCCGGGGATGGACGGGTCCGGGTAGAAGCCTGGCGTAGGGCTGTCGCCGGCGGATCCTGAGGTAGGGGCGCTCATGTCCGAAGTCCCGTATCTGTGCTCGGCCTGGTGGGTGTGGGGTGCAGTCTGCCGCAACGCAGCGTCCACATCTATCAGACCCCCGGTCGCATCGTTGCCGTCCCCCGGCCACGACCACCTGGAAGAGGTCCGCAAAAAAAGTTGTGCGAAGTCGCGTAATGGTCCGGCGGGCGGCGCCTCTCTCTGTGTGCGGGCCCGTTCCGGGCGCCCGCACAGCGAGATCAGAGAGGCGGACGTGATGCACACCGTGGTGGAACGAGAAATCGAACTGGGCCTGGTCCTGGCGCCGGAGCAAAGCATTCCGGTGCCGGCCCGGCTGACCTACCGGACGGATGACCCGTATGCCGTCCATGTCACCTTTCACATCGGTTCGGACTCCCCCGTCAACTGGACGTTCGCCCGCGAACTGCTCGTCGAGGGCGTGTTCCGGCCGTGCGGCCACGGGGACGTCCGGGTCTGGCCGACGAAGCTGGACGGCCGCAGCGTGGTCTGCATGGCACTGTCCTCACCGGACGGCGACGCCCTGCTGGAGGCCCCCGCCGCCGCGGTCTCCTCATGGCTGGAGCGCACGCTGCGGGTGGTGCCCCCGGGGTCCGAGCAGGGGCATCTGGGCATCGACAAAGGGCTGAGCGAACTGCTCGCCATGACGCCGCGCGACAACCTGTGGCCGACCGACCCCTGGCCGTCGGACGAGTCCCCGGAGGCCGGGGCGTAACGGCGTGGCCGCTACGGCCTCTCCAAGGGGAAAAGCGTGGGAGAGGTTGCCGGCGCAGCGGGCCGCGGCCGCGCCGCGCCGGCGACTCTCATGACCTGCCCGACCGCCCATGACATGACCTGCCCGACCGCTCCCGAAACCGAGCTCAACATCCGCATGCGCAGGGCGAGTCGGCACCCGGTCCGGGCCCGCTCAGCCCCGGTACGCCTCCAGCAGCCGCAGCCACACCTCGCTGATCGTCGGGAAGGCGGGCACCGCGTGCCAGAGGCGTTCGACGGGGACCTCGCCGGCGACCGCGACCGTCGCGGAGTGCAGCAGCTCGCCCACTCCCGGGCCGACGAAGGTGGCGCCGAGCAGCACCTCGCGGTCCAGATCCACGACCATCCGGGCCCGGCCCCGGTAGCCATCGGCGTAGAGCGACGCGCCCGCCACGGCACCCAGATCCTGGTCGACGACGCGGGTCCGGTATCCGGCGCGCTCCGCCTGGGCGGCGGTCAGGCCCACCGAGGCGGCTTCGGGGTCGCTGAAGACGACCTGCGGGACGGCGGCGGTGTCCGCAGTGGCCGTGTGCGCGCCCCAGCGGTCGGACTCCAGGATCGGCACCCGCCGCGCGCGGGCGGCGATGGCGGCACCGGCGATCCGGGCCTGGTATTTGCCCTGGTGGGTCAGTAGGGCGCGGTGGTTGACGTCGCCGACGCCGTAGAGCCAGCCGCCGGTCACCGCCGGCACCCGGCAGCTGTCGTCGACGTCCAGCCAGGAGCCGGGTTCCAGGCCCACGGTCTCCAGGCCGAGGTCGTCGGTGCGCGGGGCGCGGCCGGTCGCGATGAGGAGTTCATCCGCCACGATCTCGTCGCCGGAATCCAGCACGACGGTCACCACGCCGCCCGGCGCCTCGCGGCGTACCTCGCGTACAGCGACTCCGGTGCGCAGGAACACGCCCGCCTCGGCGAGCGATTCGGCGACCAGGCGGCCGGCGAACGGCTCCATCCGGGGCAGCAGTCCGTCGCCGCGTACGAGCAGGGTCACGGAGGCGCCCAGGGCTCGCCAGGCGGTGGCCATCTCGACGCCGACGACGCCGCCGCCGACGATCACCAGACGGCCCGGCACATCCTTCGCGCTGGTCGCGTCGCGGCTGGTCCAGGGCTTGGCGGCGGCCAGTCCGGGGATGTCGGGCAGCACCGCGCGACTGCCGGTGCAGACCGCGACGGCGTGCCGCGCGATGAGCACCTGGCCGTCGTCGACGGCCACCCGCCGGGGCCCGGCCAGCCGCCCGTGTCCCCGCACCAGGTCGATGCCGGCCGAATCCAGCCACCGCACCTGCCCGTCGTCGTTCCAGTGGGAGGTGAAGGCGTCACGGTGGGCGAGGACGGCGGGTGTGTCCAGGGGGCCGGTCACCGCGTCCCTGAGGCCGGGAACCTGGCGCGCGTCGGAGCGGGCGGTGACCGGGCGCAGCAGGGCCTTGCTGGGGATACAGGCCCAGTAGGAGCATTCGCCGCCGACCAGTTCGCTCTCCACGAGCACCGCGCTCAGTCCGGCGGCGTGCGCACGGTCGGCGAGGTTCTCGCCGGTCGGGCCGCCTCCCAGGACCACGACGTCGTATTCCCCCAAGCTCTCAAGGAGCAGGGAGGGACCCCCATCGTCGGCGGCTTGAGTCGCTTCGGTCGCTGCCATCGGCTCATCGCTCCCTGGGTCGGGGGAGGGACTGTGCGGACACTCCCTAGGGCCATCCTCAGGCCCGGGGGCCGTCAGCGCATCCGGCGTTCGACCGCTTCCTTGGCCTCCACGAGGCCGGAGCCGGTGAGTTCACGGTGCAGCTTGATGGCCTGGATCTTCTTGCCCTGGAGCAGCAGCTCGTCGATCTCGGCCATCCCGGAGTCCTCCGGCTCCTCGACGCCGAGGTTGGCCAGCAGCAGATCGACCTTGTGCTCCAGGCGCTGGATCCTGCGGTCCAGGAGCTTGGTGCGGCGGGCGGTGTCCGCGCCGCCGCCGGCCAGGGAGACGATGAGAATCGCGAGCACTATCCACGGAAAGTAGTTGTCCATGGCCGAATTCTATGAGGTCACAGTGTGGGGCATGGACACGACAGCCACCGGGGCGCGTCAGCGCATCAGCCCCTCGACGACTTCCTTGGCCCCCGCGATTCCCGCGCCCAGTCCGGCCTCCGGCAACGCGTGTCCGGGATGGCGGCTCAGAAGAGCTTTCCGGGATTGAGCAGGCCCAGCGGGTCGAACACGTCCTTGATGCCGCGCTGCAACTCCACACCCACCGGCCCCAGTTCGCGCGCCAGCCACTCCTTCTTCAGTACGCCGACACCGTGTTCGCCGGTGATCGTGCCGCCCAGTTCGAGGCCGAGCGCCATGATGGCGTCGAACGACTCGCGTGCCCGGCGGGACTCGTCGGCATCGGCGGCGTCGAAGCACACGGTCGGATGGGTGTTGCCGTCGCCCGCGTGCGCGCAGACACCGATGGTGAGGCCGTATTTCCCGGCGATGGCGGCGGTGCCCTCCAGCATCGCGGCCAGCTGCGAGCGCGGCACACAGACATCGTCGATCATCGTCGTGCCCTTCACCCGCTCCAGGGCGGTCAGCGTCAGCCGCCGGGCCTGCAACAGCATGTCGGACTCGGCGGCGGTCTCGGCCGGGACGACCTGGGTGGCGCCCGCCGCGGTGCACAGCTCACCGAGGGCGGCGAGGTCGACGGCCGGGTCGGGGGTGTCGAAGGCGGCGAGGAGCAGGGCTTCCGTGCTGTCCGGGAGGCCCATCTTCGCCATGTCGTTGACGGCGCGGACGCTCGTACGGTCCATGAGTTCGAGCAGCGAGGGGGCGTGCCCGCGGGCCATGATCTCGCAGACGGCCTCGCAGGCGGCCGCGACGGAGGGGAACTCGGCGGCCAGCGCGAGCTGTTGGGGCGGCTCCGGCTTGAGGGCGAGGACGGCGCGTACGACGATGCCGAGGCTGCCCTCGGAGCCGACGAACAGGCGGGTGAGGTCATAGCCCGCGACGCCCTTGGCGGTACGGCGGCCGGTCGTCAGCAGCCGCCCGTCGGCGAGGACGACATCCAGCCCGAGGACGTACTCGGCGGTGACGCCGTACTTGACGCAGCACAGGCCGCCGGACGCGGTACCGATGTTTCCGCCGATCGAGCACTGCTCCCAACTGGAGGGATCCGGCGGGTAGTAGAGGCCGTATGCGTTGACCGCCCGGGAGAGGACGGCGTTGATGACACCGGGCTCGACGACCGCGATCCGGTCGACCGGGTTGATCTCGATGATCCGGTCCATCTTGACCAGGGAGAGCACGATGCAGCCGTCGGACGCGTTGGCGGCACCCGACAGCCCCGTACGCGCCCCCTGCGGGACGACCGGGACGCGCAGCTCGGTGGCGGTGCGCATGACGTGCTGGACCTGCTCGACGGTACGCGGCAGCACGACGACAGCAGGCGTACCGGCCTCGCAGAAGCTCGCCATGTCGTTGGCGTAGGAGCCGGTGATGCCGGGGTCCGTGAGGATCGCTTCCTCCGGAAGGCCGGCGCGCAGGCGTGCTATGAGGTCCGTGTCGTCCATAACGCCCAGCGTCGCATCCGTGGGCCCTACAAGGAAGGCGGACCTGCCGGTCACCGGGTGCCTGGAAGCGCCACGGCGGGCACCCGGCGACGTTCGGCTAGGGCCTGACCCACCGGACAGGCCCTAGAGATTCCCGCGCAGCTCCTGCTCCCGCTCGATCGCCTCGAACAGCGCCTTGAAGTTGCCCTTGCCGAAGCCCAGGGACCCGTGCCGCTCGATCATCTCGAAGAAGACGGTCGGGCGGTCCTGGACCGGCTTGGTGAAGATCTGCAGCAGATAGCCGTCCTCGTCGCGGTCGGCGAGGATCTTCAGCTCACGCAGTTCGTCGATCGGCACGCGGGTGTCGCCGACCCACTCGCCGAGCGTGTCGTAGTACGAGTCGGGCACATCGAGGAATTCGACGCCCGCGGCCCGCATCTGACGGACCGTCGTCACGATGTCGTTCGTGGCGAGGGCGATGTGCTGCACACCGGGACCGCCGTAGAACTCCAGGTATTCGTCGATCTGCGACTTCTTCTTGGCGATGGCCGGCTCGTTGATCGGGAACTTGACCTTCTTCGTGCCGTCCGCGACGACCTTGGACATCAGCGCGGAGTACTCGGTGGCGATGTCGTCGCCGACGAACTCCTTCATGTTGGTGAAGCCCATGACCTCGTTGTAGAAGGCCACCCACTCGTTCATCTTGCCGAGCTCGACATTGCCCACGCAGTGGTCGATCGCCTGGAAGAACCGTTTCTTCGGAGGTTCGACGACCGGCCCGACGGGCGCGAAGCCCGGCAGGTACGGCCCGTCGTAGCCGGAGCGCTCGACGAGCGTGTGCCGCGTCTGCCCGTAGGTGGCGATGGCGGCCCGTACGACCGTGCCGTACTCGTCCTTGGTCTCGTACGGCTCCTCCAGGCCGGTCGCGCCGTGCTCGACGGCGTAGGCATAGGCGGCACGGACGTCGGGGACCTCGACGGCGAGGTCGATGACGCCGTCACCGTGCGCGGCGACATGGTCGGCCAGGAAGCGGCCCCACTCCGTCGTGGGCTTGATGACGGAGGTGAAGACGAACCGGGCACCGCCGGATTCGAGCACATAACTCGCGGTCTCGCGGCTGCCGTTCTCCGGTCCCGCATAGGCGACGCGCTTCATACCGAAAGCGGTGGAGTAATAGTGCGCGGCCTGTTTGGCGTTGCCGACGGCGAAGACGACCGCGTCCATCCCCTTGACCGGGAAGGGATCCGCCTGCCGAGCCGTGCCGGGTGTGGACTGGGAGTACATCGTGGTGTCTGCCATGGTCGCAGAGTCTCTCCGTTCCACAAGGTGCGCAATAGTTTGTGAAACTGCTGGGCATTATGCATAGCGGTCAGGCGGATCAGCCGGGCTATCTGTACATCATGACCATCGAAAACGGAGGTACCGGCGATGGCGATCGATCATTTGGACGGGGCCCTTCTGGAGCTGCTCGCCCGGGAGCCGCGGATCGGCGTCCTGGAGGCGTCCCGGCGGCTCGGAGTGGCGCGCGGGACGGTGCAGGCACGGCTCGACCGGCTTCAGTCGAATGGCGTGATCAGGGGCTTCGGGCCGGACGTGGACCCGGCCGCGCTGGGCTATCCGGTGACCGCATTCGCCACACTTGAGATCAAACAGGGTCAAGGAAACGACGTACGCGCCCACTTGGCGACCGTTCCCGAGGTGCTGGAGCTGCATACAACGACCGGACATGGGGACATGCTCTGCAGGCTTGTCGCCAGGTCCAACGCCGATCTGCAGCGCGTGATCGATCGTGTTGTGGGTTTTGATGGCATCGTGCGGGCTTCGACGGCAATCGTCATGGAAAATCCGGTTCCATTGCGGATCATCCCGCTGGTGAAGCAGGCGGCGGGAGACTGACCCGAGGAGAGCGCCGAGTGAGCTTCTGGGAGTACGTCGGCAACCGGCACACCCAGCTGCTGACGGACACGTATCAGCACGCCAGCGCGGTGTTCCAGTGCATGGTGATCGCCACCGTGCTGGGGGTCGTCCTCGGTGTGATCACCTACCGCAGCGACTGGGCGGGCAGCCTCGCCACCACCACGACCGCCACGATCCTGACCATCCCCTCGCTGGCCCTGATCGGTCTGCTGATCCCGATCGTCGGCCTCGGCGTCGCCCCCACCGTCATCGCGCTGACCCTGTACGGGCTGCTGCCGATCGTCCGGAACGCCATCGTCGGGCTGCGCGGGGTGGATCCGGCGCTGGTCGACGCCGCCAAGGGCATCGGCATGTCGCGCGCCGCCCGGCTCTTCCGGGTCGAACTGCCGCTGGCCTGGCCGCCGATCCTCACCGGCATCCGTGTCGCCACCCAGATGCTGATGGGCATCGCCGCGATCGCCGCCTACGCCTCGGGCCCCGGCCTCGGCAATGAGATCTTCCGCGGCATCGCCTCGCTGGGCAGCGCGAACGCGCTCAACCAGGTGCTCTCCGGCACCGTCGGAATCGTCATCCTCGCCCTTCTCTTCGACGCCGCATACGTCCTGATCGGACGTCTGACCATCCCCAGGGGGATCCGTGCCTGAGACGTCCGGGACGAACGGCGGGAAGGCCGCCGGGCCGACCGCCTCCGGGGCCAGAATTCAGCTGGAGAATCTGACGAAGATCTACCCCGGGAACCCCGGCCCGGCGGTGGACAACGTCAACATGGAGATCAAGGCCGGCGAGCTGGTGATCTTTGTGGGGCCGTCGGGCTGCGGCAAGTCCACCACCCTCAAGATGATCAACCGGCTGATCGAGCCGACGTCCGGGCGGATCCGGATCGGCGACGAGGACGTCACCGACATCGACCCGGTCAAGCTGCGCCGCAAGGTCGGCTACGCCATCCAGCAGTCCGGCCTCTTCCCCCATATGACGGTCGCCCAGAACATCGCGCTGGTACCGAAGATGACCGGCTGGCCCAAGGCGAAGATCAACAGCCGGGTCGAGGAAATGCTCGACCTCGTCGGCCTGGACCCGGCCGAATTCCACGGCCGCTATCCCCGCCAGCTCTCCGGCGGCCAGCAGCAGCGGGTCGGCGTCGCCCGCGCGCTCGCCGCCGACCCGCCCGTCCTGCTGATGGACGAGCCGTTCGGCGCCGTCGACCCGATCACCCGCGATCACCTCCAGGACGAGCTGATCCGGCTCCAGCACGAACTCCACAAGACCATCTGTTTCGTCACCCATGACTTCGACGAGGCGATCAAGCTCGGCGACCGGATCGCGGTGCTCCGCGAGCACTCGCACATCGCCCAGTTCGACACCCCCGAAGCCATCCTCACCAACCCCGCGGACGACTTCGTCTCCGGCTTCGTGGGCGCCGGCGCCGCCCTCAAGCGGCTCAACCTCACCCGCGTACGGGACGTCGGCATCGTCGACTTCCCGACCGCCGGGATCGACGACTCCCTGGAGTCCATCACCGAGCTGCTGCGCTCCGGCTCCACCAACGAGGTGCTGCTGCTCGACCCGAACCGCCGCCCGTACAAATGGCTGCGCCGCGGCGATCTGGCGCGCGCCAAGGGCACGCTGGCGCAGGCCGGCACGCCCGTGCACGACACGGTGACCCGGGACGCGACGCTGCGCGACGCCCTGGAGGCGGTGCTCACCGACAGCGCCGGCCGGGTCGCGGTCACCGGACGGCGCGGCGAATACATCGGGGTGGTCGACATGGAGACGCTGATGAGCAACGTCCACCAACTGCTGGAGGCGGACCGCCTGGACGCCGTCGAGCACCGGAACCAGCTCGACGAACGGAGCACCGGCCGGACCCAGCCGGCGCAGGAGGGCCTGGACGCATGAGCCCTCGCGACGAGAGCAGCCGGCGGGAGGAGCGGCGGCCGCCCGGCGGGCACACGGTGGACAGTCTGGTCCGCCTCGACAACACCGATATCGAGGAACGGGAGATCGCGACCGGGGAGACCCCCACCCCGTCCGCCCGCGGCGGCCGCCGCATCACCTGGCAGAAGTGGACCTTCATGCCGGCCTTCCTGGCCGCCGCGCTGCTCGCCACCTGGCTGTGGTTCAACAGCACCACCCTGGACTCCATCGCCCACCAGGCGGTCGACAACGGCAAGGTGGGGCTGGCGCTGCGCCAGCACATCCAGCTCACCGCGGTCTCCACCTTCTTCGTACTGATCATCGCGATCCCGCTGGGCATCGCGCTGACCCGGGCCAGGCTGCGCAAGGCCACCCCCGTCGTGATGGCAATCGCCAACCTCGGCCAGGCCGTCCCGGCCCTGGGCCTGCTGGTCCTGCTGGTCATCTGGCTCGGGATCGGCGCCCGCTCCGCGATCGTCGGTATGGTCGGCTACGCCGTGCTGCCCGTCCTGGCCAACACCGTCGCCGGTCTGCGCGGCATCGACCCGGCGCTGACCGAGGCCGCCCGCGGTATCGGCATGTCCCCCCACGGTGTCCTGACCAAGGTCGAACTCCCCCTGGCCGTACCGCTGATCCTGGCCGGCGTACGCACCGCACTCGTGCTGAATGTCGGCACCGCGACGCTGGCCACCTTCGGCGGTGGCGGCGGCCTGGGCGACCTGATCTCGGCGGGCATCGTCACCCAGCGGATGCCCGTACTGATCCTGGGTTCGGTGCTGACGGTGGCGCTCGCTCTGCTGGTCGAATGGCTGGCGTCGCTGGCCGAACTACTGCTGCGACCGCGCGGCCTGGAGGTGACGAGCTGATGGCGCTCCCCGGACCCCGCCGGCGCCCGCGTCCCCGCGCGGCCGCCGTGGCGCTGGTCGCCCTGCTCGCCGTCGCCGGACCGAGCGGCTGCGGGCTGGTCAGCGGCAGCCCGCTGACCGATGACGTCAAGCCCGGCACGGTCGGCCGGGGCCTGCCCCTCAAAGATGCCCAACTCACGGTCACCTCCAAGGAGTTCACCGAGAACATCATCCTGGGCCAGATCATGGGCCTGGTCTTCGAGGCGGCCGGCGCCACCGTCATCGACAAGACCAACGTCCAGGGCACGATCGGCGCCCGCGAGGCGGTGCGGACCGGTACCGCGGACGGCATGTACGAGTACACCGGCACCGGCTGGATCACCCACCTCGGCCATGTGAAACCGATCCCCGACATGCACGAACAGTGGATGGCGGTGCGCGACGCGGACCGCGCCAACGGCATCGCCTGGCTGCCGCAGGCCCGCCTCAACAACACCTACGCGCTGGCGCTGAACGCCGCCAACGAGAAGAAGTACGGCGTCAGGAACCTCTCGGACGTCGCCGCGCTGCTGAAGAAGGACCCCGACGCGGTCACCCTGTGCCTGGGGAACGAGTTCGCCACCCGCGACGACGGCCTGCCCGGCATGGCGAAGAAGTACGGCATGAAGATCCCCTCTGCCAACGTCCGCAAGATGGCCGACGGCGTCGTCTACACCGAGGTCTCCCAGGGACGGTCCTGCACGTTCGGCGCGGTCGCCACGACCGACGGCCGCATCAAGGCGATGGGCCTGGCCGTCCTGGCCGACGACAAGCGCTTCTTCCCGAACTACAACGCGGCACCCGAGATGAACGCCGCGACGATGAAGAAGTACCCGCAGATCGCCGCGCTGCTCGCCCCCGTCACCAAGGCCCTCGACAACACCATCGCCCAGCAGCTCAACCGCAAGGTCGACGTGTACGGCGAGGACCCGCACGAGGTCGCCAAGGACTGGCTGATCAAGGAGGGGTTCATCAAGGAGGGCTGATTTGGGGGCCGGACCTGCTCAGCTTCCGGTCAGCAGGTGGGGACCTTGCCCCCGGCCCGCAGGGCCTTGAGGGCGTTCACCGCGCCGTCCAGGGTGGTGACGGGGATCAGCCGCATGCCCTTGGGGAGCTCCACGCGGGCGTCCGTGCACTCCTTCTCGGGGACCATGAAGACCGTGGCGCCGTCGCGGTGCGCGGCCTGCGTCTTGAGCGGTACACCGCCGACCGCGCCGACCTTGCCACCCGCGGTGATGGTGCCGGTACCCGCGACGATCCTGCCGCCGGTCAGGTCGTGGCCCGCGCCGTCACCGTCCAGCTTGTCGACGATGCCGAGGGCGAACATCAGGCCGGCGCTGGGCCCGCCCACGTCCTGGAGGCTCAGCTTGACCTTGACGTCCTTGAGGTCCTCGACGTCCCCGGCGGACCTGCGGAGCCGGCCCAGCGCGGCGCTGGTGGCGGTGGCCTGGGACTCCTTCATCTGCTCCGCGTTGTGCTCCGCGATCTCCTCGGTGCTGTCGCCCACGGGGTAGACCGCCTCGCGCGGCATCACGGCCTCGTCGGTACGGGACCAGCCCTTGAGGACGTCCAGCAGGCGGACGGAGGCCTCCGGACCCGTGGCGACGATCGAGGTCATCCGCAGCTGGCCGCTGGTCCGGCGGGTGTCGGCGTCGGTGATCGTGATCACCGGCTTGCCCTTGTCGTCACCGAGGACATTCGCCGTCATGCCCGGATACGCGACCGAGAACGGCAGCGGCGCGAGGGCGGCGGTGAGGAGGAGAGCGAGGACGAAGGCGATGCAGAGCGCCAGGGCGCGGGTGCGTGCAGACACCCAGCCACCATAAGTGACCACCGCACCACCGGCCTCTCGCGGCGCTGTGGCCTCACCACAGCGCCACAGGCTCACCACACGGCCGCCTCGTGATCATGAGGGCATCGCTCGGCGCAGGGCCTCGGCACGCCGTCGCCTCAGCCCTTCACCGCGTCAGCGCAGCGCCTCGGCCACCTCGCGGGCCGCGTCGACCACCCGCGGCCCGACCCGTTCGGAGACGGTGTCCGAGAGCATCACCACACCGACGCTCCCCTCGATGCCGCTCACCCCGAGCAACGGCGCCGCCGCCCCGCTCGCACCCGCCTCCAACTCCCCGTGGGTCAGGGCGAGTCCGGCGTCCTGGGTTCTGCCCTGGCGGCCCTTGAGGATGGCCCGGCCGGCGGCCCCCCGGTCCAGCGGGTGACGGAATCCGGCCCGGTAGGCGACGTGGTAGTCGGTCCAGGTCGGCTCCACGACGGCGACGGCCAGCGCTTCGGTGCCGTCGACGAGGGTGAGATGCGCGGTGGCGCCTATGTCCTCGGCGAGCGAGCGCAGCGCGGGCAGCGCGGCCTCTCTGACGAGCGGATGCACCTGGCGGCCCAGGCGCAACACGCCTAGGCCGACCCGGGCCCGGCCGCCGATGTCGCGGCGTACCAGAGCGTGCTGCTCCAGGGTCGCGAGCAGGCGGTAGACCACGGTGCGGTTGACGCCGAGCTTGTTGGACAGCTCGGTGACGGTCAGCCCGTGGTCGGTGTCGGCGAGCAGTTTGAGGACACGCAGTCCTCGGTCGAGCGTCTGGGAGGTCTCCGCGGTCACGACGCCCCCTCCTCATGTGAGTGGCGGCTTTGCATGACGCGCTGCAAGTCACGGAGCAGCGCGCGCAAGAGGCCGCCGGCCGCTTGGCACCGGCTGCGCTCCGCGGCGGCGCTGCCACGGGGCGTGTGCGTGACGGGGACAGTAGCGAGCCAGTCCGGTCAGCGGAAGAGTCCGTCCAGAATCCGGTCTTCCGCGCCCGGAATATCCCGACTGATCCCTACGCAGGCGCCCCAATACCCTTCAGCGAGGGCTGGTTCGTTATCCCGCCGTTACGGGAGGGGCGGGCAGGAACGGCCGATAACGGGCAGGGACGGCGCACGTCGTACGGTGCGCCGTCCTCGTGTCAGCCCCTCACCGCATCCGGGTGGCCCACTCCTGGACCTTCTTGATCCGCTCGCGCAGCTGCCCGGCGGTGGCCTCCGCGCTCGGCGGTCCGCCACACACCCGCCGCAGCTCGGTATGGATCACCCCGTGCGGTTTACCGCTCTGGTGGACATACGCCCCCACCAGCGTGTTGAGCTGCTTGCGCAGCTCCAGCATCTCCTTGTGCGTGACCACCGGCCGCCGCTCGGCCGGCAGCTCCAGCAGATCCGCCTCCGCGTCCGGCTTCTTCTTGCTGTGCGCTATCTGCCGGGCCTGCCGCTTCTGCAGCAGCATCTGCACCTGGTCGGGCTCCAGCAGCCCGGGAATGCCGAGGTAGTCCTGCTCCTCCTCGCTGCCCGCGTGCGCCTGCATGCCGAATTCGGCACCGTCGTAGAGCACCCGGTCGAAGACCGCCTCCGACTCCAGCGCCTCGAACGAGAACTGCTCCTGCTCCCCGGTGTCCTCGTCCTGCGCCTTGTTGGCCTCGTCCATCTCCTTCTCGGACTCGGCGTACGGGTCCTCCTCGCCGTCCTTCTTCGGCTTGTCGAGCACATGATCGCGCTCGACCTCCATCTCGTTGGCGAAGCCCAGCAGCATGGGGACGGTGGGCAGGAAGACGGAGGCCGTCTCGCCGCGCTTGCGGGACCGCACGAAGCGGCCCACCGCCTGCGCGAAGAACAGGGGCGTCGAGATCGTCGTGGCGTAGACACCCACCGCCAGCCGCGGCACGTCGACACCCTCGGACACCATCCGCACCGCGACCATCCAGCGGTCGTGCGACTGCGCGAAGTCGTCGATGCGCTGCGAGGCACCGCTGTCGTCGGAGAGGACGAGGGTGGCGCCCTCCCCGGTGATCTCCCGGATCAGCTTCGCGTACGCGCGGGCCTGCTCCTGGTCGGAGGCGATCACCAGCGCCCCGGCGTCCGGGATGGCCTTGCGGACCTCGGTCAGCCGCTGGTCGGCGGCGCGCAGCACATTCGGCATCCAGTCGCCGCGCGGATCCAGCGCGGTGCGCCAGGCCTGCGAGACCGCGTCCTTGGTCATCGGCTCGCCCAGCCGCGCCGCGATCTCGTCGCCCGCCTTGGTCCGCCAGCGCATGTTGCCGCTGTAGGAGAGGAAGATGACCGGCCGGACGACGCCGTCGGCGAGCGCGTTCCCGTATCCGTAGGTGTAGTCGGCGGAGGACCGCCGGATGCCGTCGTTCCCCTCCTCGTACTGCACGAACGGGATCGGGTTGGTGTCGGACCGGAACGGCGTGCCGGTGAGCGTCAGCCGCCGGGTGGCCGGCTCGAACGCCTCAAGGCAGGCCTCGCCCCAGGACTTGGAGTCACCGGCGTGGTGGATCTCGTCCAGGATGACCAGCGTCTTGCGCTGTTCGATCCGGTTGCGGTGCAGCATCGGCCGTACGCCGACGCCCGCGTACGTCACCGCCACGCCGTGGTAGTCACGGCCCAACGGGCCCGCGCTGTACTCCGGGTCGAGCTTGATACCTATCCGGGCCGCCGCCTCCGCCCACTGCTTCTTCAGATGCTCGGTCGGCGCGACGACCGTCACCTGCTGCACGACGTGGTGGTGCAGCAGCCACGAGGCGAGGGTGAGCGCGAAGGTCGTCTTGCCGGCGCCGGGCGTCGCGACGGCGAGGAAGTCCTTGGGCTGGGTCTGGATGTACCGGTCCATGGCCGCCTGCTGCCAGGCACGCAGTTTGTTCGCGGTACCCCAGGGGGCCCGGCCCGGGAAGGCCGGGGACAGGTGGTGGTTACTGGTGGCGCTGGTGGTGGTAGTCACGGTCTCCGTCGGGCTGATTCGGCGATCGGCAACCGCGTCAGCCTACCCGTGCGCGCGTTCACGCTTGGGGGGTACGGCACCGGGTCACCCGGGGGTGGGACCGAGGTCACATCGCGCGTGCCGGGTTTGCGGGCGCCGTCACCTCGCTTCGTGCAGGGCTCGCAGCCTTCGCGCGATCTCCCGTACGTCGTCGAGCGCACCTGCGGCGACGGCGATGACCAGGTCGTACGCCGTGTCCTGGTCGGCCTCGGCGAGATCGACCCCGTTCACCGCGAGGAAGACCGCGGCGGACAGCCAGGCGGTGCGCTTGTTGCCGTCGACGAAGGGGTGGTTGGCCGCGATGGCGTGCAGCAGCACCGCCGCCTGCTCGTGGACGTCCTCGTATGCCGAGACCCCGAACATCCGGGCGCGCGGGCGGTGTACGGCCGACGCCAGCAGGCCGGGCGCGCGCAGCGCGGGCTCCTCGCCGCAGGCGTGCCGCGCCAGGGCGGTGACCTCGGCGAGGGTGAGGTGGCGGGTGGGGTGAACGGGGTGGGTGGGCCGGCTGGAATCCCCCGGGGTGGCATCCGGGGCGTGGTTCGGGGCATCGGCCCGCCGGCCGGTCATGCGCCCAACCTCCGCAGCAGCTCGGCATGCCGGGTGGCCAGCCGCTCGGCGACCGCCCCGACCGCCGCCGCCTCGTCGCGCAGCCGCTGCCGTACGGCGTCCAGCACGGCCTCGTCGGGGGTGAGCCCGCGAGCGTCGGCGAAATCACGCCACGCCCCCCACTCGGCGTCGGGGATGCGGAGGGTCAGTTCGGGCATGGCGGGCTCATTCCTGTGCGGGAGGGGCGGGTTCGCCAGCCTTCCAGGCCCGGTGCCCGGCCCGCGCTCGATTTACCGCCCCGCTGGCTTCAGGCGGGCCCCCACGCCCGCGCCCACCGCCGCGACCACCGCCATCGCGGCGAAGACGGCGACGAAGGCCGCGGGGTGGCTCGCCGAGCCGCCTCCGTCGCCGGCTGCCGCTGCGGCTGCCGCCTCGCCACCCGCCGCAATCGAGCCACCGCCGAACGCCACGAACAGCACCCCGCCGAGGCCGACAAAGGTGACGTTGCCCAGCGCATCCGACATCTGCAATGACGCGGAGTTGCTGCCCGCCTCCTCCGGCCGGGACAGCTTCAGCAGCAGTACGCCGCCACTGGAGATGTTGAGGCCCATGCCGAAGCCGCCGAGTGTCCAGGCCGCCGCGACGATCCACACCGGCACACCGTCGACCAGTGCCAGCGGCACCATGACGATGGCCGCCGCCAGGAGCACCATGCCCAGGCCCATCAGCCGCTCCCGGTACGGCTCCAGCCGCGGCCGGCTCTGCACGTACGAGCCGACTGCCCAGGTCAGCCCGCCGCCGGTGAGGGAGAGGCCGGCGAGCGTCGCGGCCAGCCCGCGCTGGGTGACCAGCATCAGCGGGATGAAGCTCTCCGCCGCGACCAGCGCACCCGCGGCCAGGCCGCGCATCAGCACCACGGACGGCAGCCCGCGCGCCGCCCGGAACGTCCCGCGGGGCAGCAGCCGCGTGATGCCCGGTACCAGCAGCGCAAGGCCGGCGGCCGCGGGCAGCAGCGCGAACCGGCTCGGGTGCTGGCCCGCGTACTGCAGCAGGCACGCGCCCACGGCGACCGCCAGCGCGAGGAGACAGCGCCGGTCGCCCAGGATGTGCCGCGGTCCGCTGCGCGCGCCGGGCTCCGTACGCGGCAGTTTGCGCAGCGCGGGCAGCATCACGGCGAGCGGCAGCAGGATCAGTACGGGGATGGAGAGGAAGACCCAGCGCCAGCCGACGTGTTCGGTGACGGTCCCGGAGACCAGCGGGCCGACGATCACCGGCACCACCCAGGCCGCGGAGAAGGACGCCATGACCGACGCGCGCAGCCGCTCGGGGTAGGCGCGGCTGACGACGACATACAGGGAGACGACCACCAACCCGCCGCCGATGCCCTGCACCCCGCGGCCCGCGATGAACATCCCCATGCTCTGCGCGCCGCCCGCGACCAGCAGCCCCGCGCCGAACGCGGCGATACCGGTGAACAGCGGCGCGAGCGGGCCGCGGCGGTCGCTCCACTCGCCGGAGAGCGCCATGGCGAACAGGCTCGCGGTGAAGAACGCGGAGAACGCGAAGGCGTACAGCCCGATGCCGTCCAGGGCGCGGGCGGCGGCCGGCATCGCGGTGTTCACCGCGCTGGCCTCGAAGGCGACGAGCGAGACGACGGAGATGATGCCGAGGGTGAGCGCGCGGTAGGGCCGGCCGAGCGGCCCCGCCGTACCCGAAGCGTCCTGTTCCCGGGACGGCCCGGGTATGGCGGGGTGGTCGTCGGCGGTCGCGACATCGCTGCCGTTGGCGCTGGCATTGTCGCTGGCGCTGGCGTTGTCGCTGCCGCGGGGGCTCTCGGCGGTCATCTGGCCAGAGTAAGGGCCACTGGGCGGGCGTGCCCCTGTCGGAAGACGGGCATTGCGTCGGGCTTGGGGCCTACGCCGGAGGGTGGGGCGGGGCGGGAGTGGCTGGAGGTGACTGGGCGGGGCGGGAGTGGCTGGGGGTGGCTCCCTCGTGCTCGTGACGGCACGCGGAGGGGGGCGCCCTG
Organism: Streptomyces sp. NPDC050636; assembly: GCF_040654775.1. NCBI lineage: Bacteria > Bacillati > Actinomycetota > Actinomycetes > Kitasatosporales > Streptomycetaceae > Streptomyces > Streptomyces sp. NPDC050636. Next base: position 68,444 of record NZ_JBFAIP010000011.1, on the reverse strand, counting down.
CCCGCTCGTGACGGCCGTATGAATGCTCCATGCCGGTGCGCCGGAACCCATGGACTCCTCATCTCCCCCGCCTTAGCCTCGTCCGCCGTTGCCCGACGAACGGAGGAACTCCCATGCGACACAGCCCTTTTGGGGCCCGCGCCGGCAGACGGATCGAGGCCCGGCACGACAGACGGACGGGGCCCCGCGGCAGACGGATCACGGCCCACGCGATCACGTCTCTCGCCGCGCTGGCCCTCGCCCTGCCGGGCTGGGCGGCGCTCGCCCCGGCCGCCCACGCGGCGCCGATCCCGCCCGCCCCGGGGCACCGGCTGGTCCCGCAGTACGAGGGCGCCCCGGCCACCGCCGCCCCGCTCCCCGCGGACCAGGCGCCGCCCCGGCACCCGTATCTGGCCCCCAACGGGCGGGCCGGTATGCACGGGGACGGCGCCAGCAGCGACACCCACCCCTTCCCCGGGCCGCTCGGCGCACGGCCCACCGTCAGCAGCGAGAAGATGGCGGCGCTCGGCGGCGAGTGCGCGACCGTCACCTTCGACGCCGGTGGCCGGATACTCACCGTCTGCGGCACGTTCCAGGGCTTCCGGCTCAAGCTTCTGGACCCGAAGAGCCTGGCCACCCTCGCCGAGTACAAGCTGCCGCAGCGCCCCTCCACCATCGAGGCGATCACCCGGCTCGACTTCTCCAAGATCTTCAAGGACACCTCGGGCGGCGCGTACTTCTACCTCGACCACAAGGACCGCGTCGTCCTCGCCGACTCCCGCCAGCACGTCCTCCGTCTCGCGCACACCCAGTCCCCTTCCGGGGAATGGCAGTTCACGGTCGAGGACGACTGGAACCTGACCCCGTACGTCCCGCACGACTGCGTCGGCTGGACCAACCTCCACCCGCGCGGCGACTGCGATCCGGTGACCGCGGTCCAGCCGGACTGGGATGGCCGGATCTGGTGGGTCACCCGTAAGGGCCGCATCGGCACCATCACCCCGGACGACGGCACGGTGCGTACCACCCGACTGCCCGGCGAGGAGATCCAGAACAGCTTCTCGGCAGCCGAGGACGGTGTCTCCATCGTCTCCGACCACGCCCTCTACAGCCTGCGCGCGGACGCCGACGGCATCCCGCGCGTCCAGTGGCGGCTGCCCTACGACCGCGGTACGGGCGGCAAGCCCGGCTCCATCAACCAGGGCTCCGGCACCACTCCCACCCTGCTCGGCGACGCCGCGCACCCGTACGTGGCCATCACCGACAACGCCGACGACCGCATGAACGTCCTGGTCTACGACCGCCGACCGGACGTCCCCGCCCGCGACCGCCTGATCTGCAAGGTCCCGGTCTTCGGCGCCGGCGCCTCCACCACCGACAACTCCCTGATCGGCTACGGCAACAGCCTCGTCGTCGAGAACAACTACGGCTACGAGAACGTCACCTCGCTGCTCCTGGGCAAGTCGGTGGTCGGCGGCATCACCCGGGTCGATATCCACCCGGACGGCAGCGGCTGCGACACCGTCTGGGAGAGCAGGGAACGCTCCCCGTCCACCGTCGCCAAACTCTCCACCGCCAACGGCCTCCTCTACTACTACACAAAGGAGCCCAACCGCCTGGGCATCGATGCCTGGTACCTGACGGCTGTCGACTTCCGCACCGGCCAAACCCGCTTCAAGCGCCTCACCGGCACCGGCCCCCTCTACGACAACAACTGGGCCCCGATCACCCTCGGCCCGGACGGCACGGCCTACGTCGGCGTCTTCAACGGCCTGATCGCCGTCCGCGACACACCCCGGATGACACACCGGACGGCCGCCCGAACCTCAGGCCGTCCCCATTAACCAACCCCGCAATTCCCCAACCCCGTAATCCCTCAACTCCGCAATTCATGCACCCCGCAATCCCTCAACCCCGCAATTCATGAACCCCGTATTGCAGCCTCATGGCAGCCCGCCCGGCACCCTTGCACCGGCCCCCACCCCGCGGCCTAGAGTCGTGACATCACCTCATCCGGCCGTGTGCCCGAGTGGTTGAGGGGCTCGCCTGCAAAGCGAGTTACGTGGGTTCGAATCCCGCCACGGCCTCGATACGCACGATGCGTACGCCCATGAAGGCGGCCCCAACACCGTGGGGACCGCCTTCATCGGCGTTCAACCCCTCATCGGGCCCGGAGCGCCGACACGAACCGATAGGTGTTCCCGGTGTTCCCGGTCTCCTCCGCGTCCGTCGGCCAGGCAGTCAGCCGCCAACCCCCGGGCCGACCACCCGGCAAGCCCTCAGCCCCGCCCCAGGCCCCAAGCCCGTCCCGCCTACTGCTGCACCACCTGTGCCACCGCCGCCTGCGGCCGGATCGGGAGGCGGCCGATGGGGCGGCCGGTGGCGGCGCGGACCGCCGACGCGACGGCGGCCGGCGAGGTGACGACCGGGATCGCGCTGGCGGCCTTGGCGCCGAACGGCGCGACCACATCGCGCTCCTCGACGAGCTTGACGATCCGGATGTCCGGGGCGTCCAGCGCCGTCGGCAGCGCGTAACCGGTGAAGTCGGGGTGGCGGACCTGGCCACGTGTGGTGCGCAGGTTCTCCATCAGGGCCGCGCCGAGGCCCTGGGTGACGCCGGCCTCGATACGGGCCCGCAGCTGGCGCGGGTTGAGCACCCGGCCCACGTCCTGCGCGACGGACATCTCCACGACCCGGACGGTGCCCAGTTCGATGTCGACATCGGCGACGCAGCGGATCGCGCAGAAGGCCAGGCCGACGAACGCGTCGCCCTGCCCGGTGTCGTCCAGCGGCTCGGTCGGGTGTGGCCGGCACTGGGCGGTGGCCCACAGTTCCTTGCCGTCCAGCGCCTCCGCGACGGTCGTGCTGAGCACCCCGTCATAGGAAGTGATCTTGCCGTCGGTGATCTGGAGCAGCTCGGTGGACATGCCGAACTTGTGCGCCAGGGGTTGGAGGAGCTGCGTACGGACCATCTTGGCGGCACGCTCCACGGCGCCGCCCGAGACCCAGGTGTGACGGCCGTGGCAGGCCGGGCCGGCCGGCGGCTGGTCGGTGTCGACGCCCGCGATGTGCACCTCTTCGATGCCGAGCGTCTCCTGCACGATCTGCCGCGCCAGCGTGGAGAACCCGGAACCGGTCTCGACGGCGGCGCAGATGACGGTGGCGACCGAGCCGCTGACCTTGACGGTGGCGGTGGACACCTCGTCCGCGCCCTCCGCGCCGAGCATGTGCACCATGCCCAGCGCGTAGCCGACGCCGCGGCGTACCGCGCCCGGCTCGCCCGCGCCCTCGGGACCGCCCGGAAGCAGCCACTCCGATTCGGGCGTGTCCTTGGGCAGCTCGGGAAGCGGCGCCTCCTTGACCGCGCGCAGGAGCTCCGCGACCGGGGCCGGGCAGGTGACCGTCTGCCCCGTGGGCAACAGATCGCCGGTGGCCATGACGTTGCGCATCCGGATCTCGTCGGGCTCCAGGCCCAACTGGGCGGCGAGCTTGTCCATCTGGCCCTCGTAGGCGGCGCAGACCTGCATCGCCCCCTCGCCTCGCATATGGCCGGACGGCGGGTTGTTGGTGCGCACCGCCCAGCCCTCGATGACGGCATGCGGGACGACATACGGGCCGCAGGCGAACGAGACGGCGGCGGCCAGCGCGTCGGCGGAGGTGTCCGCGTAGGCACCGGCGTCCATCAGGATCTGCGCCTCCACCTTGACCAGCTTGCCGTCGGCGTCCGCGTGGTGGCGGTAGCGCAGCAGGGTCGGGTGACGGTGGGCGTGCGCGAGGAACGACTCCTCACGGGTGGCGGCGAGCTTCACGGGGCAGCCCGTACGCAGCGCCAGCAGGCCGAGGGAGAGCTGGATACCGGGGTCCTCGCGGTCGGCGGTGGCCCCGGGGACGCCGGTGACGACGACCTTGACGCGCTCCGGGTCCAGTCCGAACGAGGCGGCGGCCAGGTCGCGGTCGGTGTGCGGGTCCGTGGAGGCGGTGTAGATCTCCACACCGCCATCGGGGCGCGGCACCGCGAGTCCGGCCTCGGCCCCGATGGGGGCCGGATCCTGGCGGCCGATCCGGTAGAGGCCCTCGACCATGACCTCGCCGACCGCGTCGGCGTCGCCGAAACGGAGCGGGATGTGCCGGATGAGGTTGCCGTCGGGGTGCAACGGCTCGGCCTCGAAGGCGAGCTGGGGGTCGGTGACGGCGTCCAGGACCTCGTACTCGACGGCGATGGCGGCGGCGGCCAGCCGTGCCGTGTCCGGGTGGTCGGCGGCCACCGCGGCGATCGGCTCACCGTGGTGGCGGACCTCGTCCTTGGCGAAGACCGGGCGGTCGGCGGTGCCCCGGCCGTGTCCGGCGTCCCCGGGGACGTCCTCGTGCGTGACGACGACGCGCACGCCCGGCATCTCCGTCGCGTGCTTGGTGTCGATGGACCGGATCCGCGCGCGCGGGTGCGGCGAGCGCAGCACCGCGGCCCACAGCAGCCCCTCGGCCCACAGGTCGGCGGCGTACGGGAAGGTGCCCTCGGTCTTGGCTGCCGCGTCGGCGGGCGCCAGGGAGACGCCCAGCCCGTGCGGCGGCGGCTCGACGGGCGGGATCGGAACGCCCGCTGCGGGGGTTGCGGTGGCGGCACCGGCACCGGCGCCGTCAGTCATACCGCTCATGCCGAATCCTCGCTTCGCTCGGCCTCGCACTCGCTCAGCGCGCACCTCTCCATGATCCGGTCGCTGCGCTCGCTCATGCGGGGCCTCCCGGCTGCGGATCGGCGCCTGGCCCCTCATGGTGCGGCCCGTGCTCCGTGGGGTCGGCGGGGCCCGCCTGGTGGGGGATGCGCGGGGTGTCCGCCACCGGCTCCGCCTCGGCCACGGCTTCCGCGGCCTCCGCACGGGCCTTGACGACCTCGTCCACGGCGTCCAGCACACCCCGGTAGCCCGAGCAGCGGCACAGGTTGCCGCACAGCGCCTTACGGGTCTCCAGCTCGCTGGGGGCGTGGTTGCCCTCCAGAAGGTCGTGGACGGTCATCGCCATGCCCGGAACGCAGAAGCCGCACTGCACCGCCCCGGAGGCGGCCAGGGCGCGCTGCACATCGGAGGGCGTGCCGTCCTGCGCGAGCCCCTCGACCGTCCGGACCTCGCTGCCCGCCGCGGTGGCCGCGGGCACCAGGCAGGACGCGACGAGCCGCCCGTCCACCTGGACCGAGCAGGCCCCGCACTCACCCTGCGAGCAGCCGTCCTTGGCGCCGGCGAGGCCGAGGCGCTCGCGCAGCACGTAGAGCAGCGATTCACCGATCCAGGCGTCGGTGACCGGCCGATCCGTGCCGTTCACGCGCAGGACGTAGGAGGCGGCGGGGTGTTCGTCGTACGCGTCGAAGCCCGGGGCGGCCGGAGCAGCCGGGGCGTCGGCGTAGGGGTCCACGGGGTCGGCGGTCGACTCGGCGGGGTCGGCGGCGGGGTCGGCCTCGTGGGCTTGGGGGCCGACATGGCCATCGGGGCCGACGGTGAGATCCGCGGACTCGGCGGACTCGGCGGACTCGGCGGACTCGGCGATCTCGGCGGTCTGGGCGATCTCGGAGTCAGCGACGGCGCCGGCCCCAGGGCCGGACGCCGGCCCCGTCTCGGCAACAGCACCCGCACCCGCACCCGCACCCGCATCGGCACGCACATCCGCACGTACATCCGCACCCGCATCAGCATCGGCACCCGCACCGACCGCGAACTCCCCGGACTCGTCCGGCTGTTCACCGCCGTCAGCCGGGACCGTCCATGGGGCGCCCCGATCAGCTCGACCAGCCCGATCTGCCCGATCCGCCGGGTCCACATGGCCCGCACCGAGGCCGGCACCCGCATCTGCATCGGCATCCGCACCGGCACCCGCGTTGACGCCGGAAGCGTCCGCCCCCTCGTGCTGCGGCGTCGCCTCCCCGGCGGGCGGCCACTGGGCCATCGCGTCGGCCGGCAGCGACCAATGACCGGTCCCGCCATCGGCCGCGCCGCCCGGCAGCTCACCGCCCTGCCCGGCGCCCTGGCTCATCAGGCCGCCGGTTCCCGCGTACGGATCGTCCCCCGCGTACGGACCGCCCACAGGGCCACCGTACGGATCGGTCTCCGGCGCCCCGGTGCCGCGCACGTCATCGACACCGCCCGTGATGCCGCCGTCAGCGGCACCGTCCGTAGCGGTGGCGCCACCGTTCACGCCCGTAGTGGCGCTCAGCCCGGCGGCGAAGTCCCAGTGCCCGGTCTGCCCGTTCCCGCCGGTCTCTCCGGTGTCCGCAGCACCCCCGGCGCCCCCGTACGTACCCGAGTAGTCACCACCCTGGTACCCGGCAGCGCCCCCCGCCCCGGTGAGCCCCTCATGACCTGCATGACCGGCATCGCCTGCATGGCCGCCTACATGGCCTACATGACCTGCGTGGCCCTGGTGATCAAGATGACCCGACTGGCCTGCGTGACCCGTCTGCCCCGGGTATCCCGTATACCCCGTCAGACCGTCGTCGCCGACCAGGTACTCGCCGGACTCCTCCAAGCCGTCGTCCGCCGCCGCCGGGACCGACCATGCGCCGGAGACGCCGGCCGCCTGCGGGCTGCCCGCGACGGGCCAGTCCACCCGGTCGCCGCCGCCCCACGGCTGCGCCGCCTCGGGCGTACCGGCCTGATAGCCCGCGGACGGGTCCGCGTATCCGGCCGACGGGTCCGCGAACGGCATCGTCCACTGGCCGGTCGCCGCCGGGTCACTGGCGGGAGCGGGGACCGGCGGCGAGGAGACATGCTGGTTGAACGATGCCGGCGGGGTGTAGCCGTGGCCGGGCGCGGCGAGCGGATCGGTGGTGCCGTATCCGTTGGGCAGCCCGGCTCCGTAGGCCCCGGTGGTGAAGCCTTCCGGGAGCTGCACGAAGGCCGTGGCCTCCGACTCGTACTCGCCGCCCTGCGGCAGCGGCTGCCAGCCCTGCTCGGGGTGCGGCTGCTGCGGATTGCGGTTGTCGGCATCGGTCATGCCGGAACCTCGCTTTGCTCGGCCCCGCACTCGCGGGGCGCGCACCTTTCCATGGTTCTCCCCCTGGGGGCACCTCCCAGCGGTAGCTGGGGGACTTCGGCCGGGGGGACCCCCATGCGATTCTCGCTCACGAGAGCGCCCTCCCAAGTGCGCGGCGGGCCAGTGCTGCCACCGTACGGCGCAGATGCAGCGCGGCGGGCGGCAGGGTCGCCGGTTCCGAACCGTCCTCGGGCGGCGCCGGGTCGGGGATGCAGGCGGCACCGACGTAGTCACCGAAGGCGGTCAGCGCCTCGGGCACCAGGCCGCGTTCGCCGTCCCAGTCGATGATCGAGGCGACCCACTGCTCGGCCTCCAGGGGGCGCAGCGGCATGGCGGCGACCGCGCCCACGGCGCAGCGCACGCCGCGCCGGGCCGGGTCCAGGACCAGCGACACCGAAGCGGTGGCGCGTCCGGGACCGGTGCGGCCGGTGGCCTTGAGGAACGTCTGCGGGGCGTGCAGCAGCGGCACCCGTACGAAGCCGACGAGTTCGCCGGGCCGCAGCATCTCCCGGCCGGCCAGCAGATGGCTGACCGGGATCTCGCGGCGGGCGCCACCGGGCCCGCCGATGATCAGCGTCGCTTCAAGAGCGGCGAGCACGGGGAGGGTGTCGCCCGTGGGAGCGGAGGTGACGATATTGCCGCCGAGGGTCCCGGCGTTGCGGACCTGCGGGGGTCCGGCCGCGCGGGCGGCGGCGGCCAGGCCCGGGATCAGGGCCGCGAAGTCGGGGCGCCCCATACGGGCGAGGGTGAGACCGGCACCGAGCAGCGCATGGCCGTCCTGGTACTGCCAGCCGCGGATCTCGCTGATCCGGCCGAGGCCCACCAGGGCCGCGGGTCTGAGAAGTCCGGCGTTGACGGCCGCCATGAGGTCGGTGCCGCCCGCGACGGGCACGGCGGCGGGCATGGCGGTGAGCGCCGCCACCGCCTCGTCGAGCGAGGCCGGCAACGTCACCGTGTGCGACGCGTGCGGTGCGTGGGTGGTCAAGCCAGCTGCCCCTTCCCCGGTGTCCCGGCTGTTCCGCTCCGCCGTACGGTACGTGTTCACGACCCGGACGTGGCAACTCTGGCACATCTTCCCGGACCCACGACGAGAGGGTCCGCGAAGGGACGATCCGTCCCTGAACGGTGCGCTGGTCCGGTTTCGTCCGCCGGTGCCGAGGGGTGGGGACCGGGGTTGCGCGCCGGGGAGCGTGTCGAGCGGTGTGCGCTCTGTGGGACGCTCATCGCCCGTGGGGTGGCATGGGGAGACCACCCTCCCAGGGTCCGGCCGAACCTGCCGCTCTCTTTGCCCACCGGCTCACACGTTTGGGGGCGCCCCGTCGATCGGGCGTCCGAGCACCCCGGGGCGCTGCTGCCAGGGGTGGGGGCCGCCGGGCGGGCGGTAGTCGACGCCGAGGGCGTCGAGGCGGGCGTAGTGGGCGGTCATCCTCCGGTTGAAGTCCTGGTGGTCGCGGTCGGCCGGCGGCGGCAGCCGTGACCAGGCGACCTCGGCGAACGCCGCGAGCCGCGGGAAGACCTGGTAGTCGACGCGCCCCGGACTGTCCATGACCTCGGTCCAGACGTTGGCCTGGGTGCCGAGGATGTGTGCGGCCTGCTCGTCCGTCAGTTCCGGTGGCACCGGCTCGAAGCGGTAGACGTCCTCCAGGGTGCGTACGTATCCGATCGGCACCGGCTCGTCCGGGGAGGCGTGCTGACGGTGGTCCAGATAGACCTGTTGTTCGGGGCACATGACGACGTCGTGGCCGGAGCGGGCGGCGGCGATCCCGCCCGCGTAGCCGCGCCAGGACGAGACGGCGGCGCCGTGCGCCAAGCCCAACTCCGTCGTCCCACCTCCGGGCGCTCTTTCCCCTTGGGTTCGACTCCCGCCTTCGAGGATCTCGTCCCAGCCGATCAGCCGCCGTCCGCGGTCGGCCAGCCAGCGGTCGAAGTGCCGGATGAACCAGTTCTGCAGCGCGTCCTCGTCGGCCAGGCCCAGCTCGGCGATCTGGGCCTGGGCGGTCGCCGACGCCTTCCACTGGTCCTTGGGGCACTCGTCGCCGCCGATGTGCACGAACCGTGAGGGGAAGAGTTCCAGGACCTCCGCCAGCACCTGTTCGTAGAAGCGCAGGGCATTGTCAGTGGGTGCGAGTACGTTCGGATTGACGCCCCAGGTGTCCCAGACCTTCAGGGAGGTGGTGTCGATGACGTCGGTGTTGCCGAGTTCCGGATACGCGGCGATGGCGGCCTGCGAGTGCCCGGGGATATCGATCTCGGGGACGACGGTGATATGCCGCGCTGCGGCGTAGGCGACGATCTCGCGGATGTCGTCCTGGGTGTAGAAGCCGCCGTGCGGGCGCTCGTCCCAGAGCGGGGAGGCGCGGTGCCCGAGCTTGGTGCGCGTCCGCCAGGCGCCGACGTCGGTCAGCTTCGGGTAGCGCGCGATCTCGATGCGCCAGCCCTGGTCGTCGGTGAGATGGAGGTGGAGGACATTGAGCTTGTGCGCGGCGAGCAGGTCGATATAGCGCAGTACGCCGTCCTTGGGCATGAAGTGCCGTGCGACGTCGAGCATCATGCCGCGCCAGGGGAAGCGGGGGGCGTCTTCGATGCTCTGCTGCGGCAGGGCGACGGTGCGGCCCGGTGCGAGCGGTGCCCGGCGGAAGGCGCTGGGGCCGAGCAGCTGACGGAGCGTCTGCGCGCCCCAGAAGACTCCGGCCGGGCTGCCGCCGGCGATGCGTACGCCCGCGCGGGTGAGGGCGTCCAGCCGGTAGCCCTCCGCCGGGAGGTCCGGGTCGAGGGCGAGGACGAGAGTGTCCGGGGCGTCGTCGGGGCCGGGCGGCAGCGGCAGGCCGAAGGCCGCGCCGAGGGTGTCGCGCAGCCAGCGTGCGGTGTCCTCGGTGCCCGGGGCGGCCGCGAGGGCGGTCTGCTCGCCGAGCCGTACGGCGCAACGGTACGGCCCGTCGATACGAAGCGGCGCCGGGATCAAGCCACTTGCGGTGCCCGCACCGCCGCCCGCACCACCATCCGTCCTGGTGTCTGTGCCGGTGGCCGTCCCAAGCGGTGTCCCAGCAGCCGTCCCGGCGGCCGTCCCGGTGTCTGTGTGTGGCATGCCGTCAGTCCTTCACCGCGCCGCCCAGGCCCGATACCAGCCGGCGCTGTACGAGTACGAAGAAGACCAGCACGGGGATGGTCATCACGGTCGATGCTGCCATGATCCCGCCCCAGTCGTTCTCGTCCGGCTTGAAGAAGACCAGCAGCGCCATGGGGAGGGTGGAGTTCTCGGTGGCGCTGATGATGAAGGACTTGGCGAACAGGAAGTCGTTCCAGGTGGAGATGAACGAGAAGACGCTGGTCGCGACGAGGCCGGGGAAGACGAGCGGGAAGAGGATCTGCCAGAGGAAGCGGCCGCGGCTCGCGCCGTCCAGACAGGCGGCCTCCTCCAGGGCCTCCGGGACGGCCTTGACGAAGCCGCGCAGCATCCAGATGGCGAACGGGAGGGAGAAGGCGAGATGCGGCAGGACCAGTGAGCCGAGGGTGTTGAGGCCGATGCCGGGTACGGCGTCGCCGACGTCCCGCAGGAGGAAGAACAGCGGGATGGTGAGCGCCTCCACGGGCACCATCTGCGCGACCAGGAACATGATCAGCAGGGTCGTACGGAAGCGGAACCGGAAGCGGGTCACGGCCGTGGCGGCGAGAAATGCGATCAGCGCGGAGGCGACGACCACGACGCCGGCGATGAACAGGCTGTTGAGGAAGTAACGGCCGAAATCCTGCTGTTGGAAGACGCGCCGGAAGGCGTCCAGGGAGGGGGCGAGGGTCCAGGGGCGGGGCTCGGTGGACTGCACCTCGCCGGCCGGTTTGAAGGCGGACAGCACCATCCAGTAGAGGGGGAAGGCAACGACGGCAGCGATCAGCAGCGCGCCGGCCTCGGCGGCCAGCCGCCACGGCCTACGGAAGCGCAGATGCCGGACGCGCAGGTACCGGACGCGCAGATGCCGGACGCGGCTCACCGTTCCTCGGACGCGGCTCACAGTTCCTCCCCCTGGCGGCGCAGCAGCCGCAGATAGCCGAGCGTGACGGCGAGCAGGATCAGCAGCATCACGACGCCGATCGCCGACCCCAGGCTGTACTGCGAAGAGGCGAACGCCTTTTGGTACGCGTAGACGTTGAGAACGAGGTTCTGGCCGGCGATGCCGCCGCCGCCCGTCATGACGTAGATCTGAGTGAAGACCTTGAAGTCCCAGATCACCGACTGGATGGTGACGACGACGAGGATCGGCCGCAGCATCGGGGCGAGCACACTGCGCCAGATCCGCCACTGCGAGGCGCCGTCCAGCGCCGCGGCCTCCAGCACCTCGCCCGGGACGGCGCGGATCCCCGCGTAGACGGTCACCATCACGAACGGGAAGGAGCACCAGACCACTTCGAGGAGGACGAGCGCGAAGGCGCTGTAGCGGTCGTAGGTCCAGGAGTAGTCCTCGAAGCCGGTCAGGCCGAGCGCCACCAACACCTTGTTGACCGGCCCGAAGTCGGGGTCGAAGAGGAACACCCAGACGGTGGAGCCGGTGATGGCCGGGGTCGCCCAGGCGCCGAGCCCGGCGAGCATCAGGGCGAGCCGGGGCAGCGCGCGTATCCGGGTGAGGAGTACGGCGAGCGCGCAGCCCAGCGCGACGGTGCAGGCCACGCAGGCGGCGGCGAACAGCACGGTCGCCAGCAGCACCTGCCAGAACTGGCCGTCGCCGAACAGCTCGGCGTAGTTCGCCAGGCCCTGGAAAGTGGTCGGTTCACCGCCGCTGACCTGCGCCTGGGTGTATTCGAGGAACGAGATCAGGCCGAGCTGGTAGATGGGATAGAGCAGCAGGCCGCCGAGGACGACCAGCGCGGGGGCGAGATACAGCCACGGGGTCCAGCCGCCCGCGCGCCGCCCCTTGATGCGCGCGGCGCTCACTGCTGGAAGGCTTCCTTCTCGAAGGCCTCGTTCATCTTGCGCGCCGCGGCGTCGGCGGCCGCGTCGATGTCCTTACGGCCGCTGACGATCTCCTGGAACATCGTCGGCAGCACCAGCGAGGCGTCGATGGTGCCCCAGCCGGGCGCCGCCGGGACGAACTTGGCGCCGGCGTCCAGCGTCTTGACGAAGGGCGCGACATACGGCTTCCGCCTGGCGGCCTCGGCGCGCACATCGCCGTACGTCGACAGAAAGCCCATCGCGTCGAACAGCCTGCGCTGGGTCTCCTTGCCGGCCAGCTCCTTCATCAGGCCGACGGCGAGGGTGCGGTGCTCGCTGCTCCTGAGGACGCCGATGTTGTTGCCGCCCGCGAAGGCCGGCGCGATCCGGCCCTTCGTGACGCCCGGCAGCGGCACCACCGCGTACTTGCCCTTGACCTTGCCGTCCTCGACGGCCTGATGGTTGAAGTCGCCGCCGATCGCCATCCCGGCCTTGCCGGAGGCGAAGGCGGTGACGGTGTCGTTGCCGCCCATGTCCGCGCACTTCGAGGCGGGGCAGTTGTCGTCGCCGAAGAGGCCGGTATAGGCGGCGATGCCCTTCTTGGCACGGGGCCCGTTGATGGCGGCGGTGTATCTGCCGCCCTTCTCGGTGGCGAGGTCGCCGCCGGCCGCCCAGATGAACGGCATCGCGCCGTAGGTGTACGCGCCGCCGACCGCGAGGCCGTACAGCTCGGGGCGCTCCCTGCGGATCTTCTTGGCGGCGGCCACGACCTCCGCCTGGGTGGTGGGGACCGCGATACCGAGGTCCTTGAACACATCGGTGCGGTAGTACAGCGCGCGGACGCCGACGAACAGCGGCGCGCCGTAGACCTTGCCGTCCACGGTCACCGATTCCCTGGCCGTGGCGTCGGTGTCCTTGGCGTCCGGCCAGGCCGCGAACTCCCGGCTGATATCGGCCAGTCCGCCGTCCTTGACGTATCCGGCGGTGTCGGTGTTGCCGTACTCGATCAGATCGGGCGCGCTGGCCGGGTCGTTGAACGCGGCCTTGATCCGCTGGGCCCGGGTGTCGACGGGTATGTAGTCGACGGTGACCCTGACGCCCTTGTGGTCCGCCGTGAAGGCCGACAGCGCCCGCTGGACGACCTTCTCCTTCGGCGCGTTGCTGACCTCCTGGAAGAGCCAGACCCGCAGCGTGCCGGTCTTCGCGTCCCCCTTGGGGCCGTTGCCGGAGGTGGACGGCGCGCAGGCGGCGGCGGCCAGGGAGGTCAGCGCAACTGTCGCGGTGGCGGCGGCGATTCGGGCAGAGAGCGGCATGGCGGGACCCTCCGAGTCATTGTTGCAACATACGCAACGGGCGTTTCGCACTGCACAATTCCCAGGAGATTAAGGGCCGTTCCGCGCCCGGACAAGGGCCCGCCCGTCACTGGTCTCCACCACTTCGCAACCGAGACCCGTCGCCACCGGCCTCCACCATCCGCCTCCACCACCGGCCTCAGCCACCGGCTTCCGCGCGCACTACTGCTACTGCCACCGCTTCCGCTTCCGCGAACGACGAAGGGCCCGGGTCCATGAAGGACCCGGGCCCGAACCCGTGGCGGGGCACCGCCGTGCGGTGAGCGGCTACGACCCGCCGCTCACCGCGGAAAAACTGCCGGCCATGACCGGCGGCCTGCTACTTCTTGCCGCCGTCCTTGCCGCCCTTGTCCTTGTCGCCACCGGCGCCCATGGACTCGAAGATCTCCTTGCACATGGGGCAGACCGGGTACTTCTTCGGGTCGCGACCCGGGACCCATACCTTGCCGCACAGCGCGACGACGGGAGTGCCGTCCAGCGCGCTCGCCATGATCTTGTCCTTCTGGACATAGTGGGCGAAGCGCTCGTGGTCGCCGTCGCCGTGCGACACCTGCGGTGTCGGCTCTACGAGGGTCCCCGTACCTGCCCCGCGCTCGGGCTCAAGAGTGCTCATAAGTGCCAAGGGTACTCACGCGCGCCGGAACCGGGGCGCGTCGGCCCGCCGCCAGGTGCACGGCGAGCGCCACGGCCGCCACCCCGGCCGCCGCCCAGGGCAGTGCGTACGGCGCCATCCCGCTCGCCAGCGCCAGCCCGCCGACCGCCGAGCCGACCGCGCTACCCAGGTAGAGGGCCGAATTGTTCAGAGCGAGGGCGACCGTGCCGCGGTCCGCGCGCAGCTCCAGCAGCCGGTGCTGCTGGGTCACCTGGAACGCCCAGCCCGCCGCCCCCCACGCCACCAGCGCGACCACCGCACCGGGCAGCGCCACAGAAGCCAGCGACGACAGCAGAGCCTGCGCCGCGATGACCACCGCCGGCAGCGCACCGAGCAGCATCCGCACCCGGCCCTAACCGGGGCTACGACGCGACCGGCACCCCGCCCCGGTCGCCGCTCGTCAGCCCCAGTTGGGTGGCGAACGCCAGCGCGGCTTCCGGCCGGACCTCGTACCAGGCGTCCTTGTCGCAGACCGCGCCCAGCAGTGCGGCCACGTCCTCCGCGCCGACCGTACGGGCCTCGGCGGCGGCGATGAAGCCGCGCACCTCCGTCATGGGATCGACCTCGGTCTCCGTCCTGGCCACGAGATCGTCGACGATCCTCCCGATCGCGGCGTCACCGGGCGCGGCCCAGCTCATCGCCATCTCCAGGCCGTCGTCCGGCAGCTTCTCGGGATACGGGGCACGGTCCCAGGCGCCGCCCTGCCACCAGTAGACGAAGCCGAAGAGATTCCCCTCGGCGTCGTCCCGCAACTGCTCCCAGGGCAGCCACTCAGGGCCGCCGGCCAGGAAGTCGATCTGCTGGCCCCCGTCGTGCGTATAACTGCCGTCCGAATCCTGACCGCACAGCAGCGCCCGGCCGTCCTCGAACAGCTTCAGCCGCCACCAGTAGGAGCCGCCGCCGTTCCAGCACTCCAAGCCCCGGCTGCCCCACGAGAATTCGTCCCAGTCGTCCATGGCGGCCGCCACCACCGCAAGCGTCGCGGCGCGCGCCCACAGCCGCTCCGGATGGTCCAGGTCCTCGGGCACACTCGGCCTCTGCATGGAGATCTCCCCGTTCGTCCGGCGCGGACCCGCCCTCGCATCCGCGCGCCGTCCCCAACACCTCGAACCATAGCGACGGACACTGACAATTCCCCATGACGAAGCCGTCACAATAATCAAGTCGTCAACCAAAGTGCCGGGACGGGGAAACCGGACCGGGAAACCGGGCGGGGAAGCGGGCGGGGAAGCGGCGGAAACGCCGCCGCACGAAGCCGGGTCCGCAGCGGCCGGCCGCTCAGTTCAGCGACGGATCATCCGGATACGTCGCGACCATCGCCAGCTCGTTGCGCTGCCGCCGCAGCACCGCGCGCCACAGCTGCTCCGGGTCCGGCGAGGAGACATCGCCCGGTTCGGACTCGACGACGTACCAGGCGCCCTCGACCAGCTCGTCCTCCAGCTGGCCGGGCCCCCAGCCCGCATACCCGGCGAAGATCCGCAGGCTGCCGAGCACCGCCGCGAGAAGTTCCGGCGGGGCCTCCAGATCCACCAGGCCGATCGCACCGTGCACCCGGCGCCATCCCAGCGGCTCGTCACCGGACGGCATCCGCTCCGCCGTCTCCGCGGCCGGCGCGCCCGCCACCTCCGCGTCGGCGCCGCCGGGCAGCGCGCCGCTCTCGACGGACGGAATGCCGCTCTCCCCGGACACGCTGCCGGGCACCACCGCCACCCCGAGCGCCGAGTCCAGCGACACCGGGCCGCCCTGGAAGACCACCCCCGGCTCACCGGCCAGCGCGGCCCACGGTGCGAGGATGTCGCCCACACCGACCGGCGTCGGACGGTTCAGGACCACACCGAGGGAGCCCTCCTCGTCGTGATCGAGGAGCAGCACCACCGCGCGGTCGAAGTTCGGGTCGGCGAGCGCGGGCGTCGCGACGAGCAGCCGGCCTGTGAGCGAGGACACCTCGGTCATGGCCACATGATCCCGCACTTCGGTCCGATGCGGGGAGTCAACGGCCGGACCAGTGCGAGACAGTGCAGGGCGTACGGCGGCAGCACCGGCGCACGGGCCGCCCGGACGTCCGCATCACACCGGACATTCAAGACATAAAGGTGAATTTTTGGCCAAATGTCCATTACAGATCAAAGGCGGATCGTAGCGGAGTGTGTTGTGACAAAGCCATTACATGCCCGAAGCCTGCACGGGCCTACGGACACACCCTCCGGCGCCCTTACCATTTCCCCTTGGCCCTGCCCGTCTCCAGGAACGCGAGATCCATGACCGTCTCTACTGACGACGTACTGCTTGTCCACGGCGGCACCCCGCTCGATGGCGAGATCCGGGTGCGCGGTGCGAAGAACCTCGTGCCGAAGGCCATGGTCGCCGCCCTCCTGGGCAGCGGTCCGAGCCGGCTGCGCAATGTGCCCGACATCCGCGACGTACGCGTCGTGCGCGGGCTGCTGCAGCTGCACGGCGTCACGGTGCGCCCCGGCGACGAGCCGGGCGAGCTGATCCTCGACCCGTCGCACGTGGAGAGCGCCAACGTCGCGGACATCGACGCGCACGCCGGCTCCTCGCGGATCCCGATCCTGTTCTGCGGCCCGCTGCTGCACCGCCTCGGCCACGCCTTCATCCCGGGCCTGGGCGGCTGCGACATCGGCGGCCGGCCGGTGGACTTCCACTTCGACGTGCTGCGCCAGTTCGGCGCGACGATCGAGAAGCGCGACGACGGGCAGTACCTGGAGGCCCCGCAGCGGCTGCGCGGCACCAAGATCCGGCTGCCGTACCCGTCGGTCGGCTCGACCGAGCAGGTGCTGCTGACCGCCGTCCTGGCGGAGGGCGTCACCGAGCTGTCGAACGCCGCCGTGGAGCCGGAGATCGAGGACCTCATCTGCGTTCTGCAGAAGATGGGCGCGATCATCTCCATGGACACCGACCGGACGATCCGGATCACCGGTGTCGACAAGCTCGACGGCTACAACCACCGCGCCCTCCCGGACCGCCTGGAGGCCGCCTCCTGGGCGTCCGCGGCGCTGGCCACCGAGGGCAACATCTACGTCCGCGGCGCGCAGCAGCGGTCGATGATGACCTTCCTCAACACCTTCCGGAAGGTCGGCGGCGCCTTCGAGATCGACGACGAGGGCATCCGCTTCTGGCACCCGGGCGGTTCGCTCAACGCGATCGCCCTGGAGACCGACGTCCACCCGGGCTTCCAGACCGACTGGCAGCAGCCGCTGGTCGTCGCCCTGACGCAGGCGTCGGGCCTCTCGATCGTCCACGAGACGGTGTACGAGTCCCGACTCGGCTTCACGTCCGCGCTGAACCAGATGGGCGCGCACATCCAGCTCTACCGCGAGTGCCTGGGCGGCTCCGCCTGCCGCTTCGGCCAGCGCAACTTCCTGCACTCCGCGGTGGTCTCAGGACCCACCAAGCTGCAGGGCTCCGACCTGGTCATCCCCGACCTGCGCGGCGGCTTCTCGTACCTGATCGCGGCGCTGGCGGCGCAGGGCACGTCCCGGGTCCACGGCATCGACCTGATCAACCGCGGCTACGAGAACTTCATGGAGAAGCTGGTCAGCCTCGGGGCGGACGTCGAACTGCCGAACGGCGCACCCCGCAACTGAGGCAGGACGGCGCCCCGGGCGCCGGTCCGGGGTGAGCGGGAGAACCAGCGGGCCCCGGGTATCGAAAAGGCTCAACACGACGGGCACACCGACGAGTTCGGTGTGCCCGTCGTCGGCTGTTGCGGAGCGTCGTTCACGAGAACGGCGCAGCCGGCGAGCACCGCATCGACGCCCGCACGGCGGGCACCGTGGACGCCGGAAGTCGCGGGTGCGACGAGAGGCCCGCTGCCGCGCGTACGCCGCACCACGGCCCTGCCGCCGGCACCGCCCCGTACGCCGGCCGGAGAAGAGGCCCTGGCCGCCTTTGCCTGGCCTCGTGGGCGACTCCCCCGGATTACCCGGGTGCGAGCACGGCACCTGCCTGAGCGTCACCTGTACGGCCGTCAGGACCTGTCTGGAGGACGTCACCCGGCCGGCTTCCCGTGCGTACGGGCGGGAAGGGCCTGGCCGCCGGCTCACCGCGGCTCGCACGGGCACGACACCGGACCACCACCGCCCCGCACCGGCACGGCAAAGGGCGGCCGCCCCCCGAAGGGGGCCGCCGCCCAGTTACGCCGTGCTAAGGGACTTACTTCCCCTTGGCCGCTTCCTTGAGCTTGGAGCCCGCGGAGACCTTCACGCTGTAGCCGGCCGGGATCTGGATCGGGTCGCCGGTCTGCGGGTTGCGCGCGGTGCGAGCGGCACGGTGGGTGCGCTCGAAGGTCAGGAAGCCGGGGATGGTGACCTTCTCGTCGCCCTTCGCGACGATCTCGCCGGTCACCTCGGCGAGGGCGGCCAGAACGGCGTCGGCGTCCTTGCGGGTCACCTCGGCGCGATCGGCCAGAGCGGCCACCAGCTCACTGCGGTTCATGTTTGTACTCCCGTGTTCTTCTTGCCAATGAGGCGTGAGATCGAAGCCGATGCTGCCAGGGCCCTCGGACAGTCCCCGGACCCGGGTCTGCTGCCAGACCCTCGCGCCCGAATACGCATCCTGCCCCTACCTGCGGCGGTAAAGCCAATCCGGCGCCCAGGAGGGTCACACGAAAAGCGCCACTGCCTCGTAGTGGTGACGTTCCGCACCATGACCGCTCCGGGCCGAACCCACAGGGCGGCGGCCATTGCTGCCCGTCAGCCTATGGGGGCCTTGAGGACGGCGTGTCCTGCGACGCGCCGTACTCAGAGCGCCGTGGCAGCTGTCACATTCGGGTCAGCCGCCCTCGCCGCGTCCCGCACCGCACCCGCCACCGCGCCCGCGACCTTGTCGTTGAACACGCTGGGGATGATGTAGTTCGGGTTGAGCTCGTCGTCGTGCACCACGTCCGCGAGGGCACCGGCCGCAGCCAGCATCATCTCGGTGTTCACCGTACGGGACTGGGCGTCGAGGAGGCCGCGGAATACCCCGGGGAACACCAGGACGTTGTTGATCTGGTTCGGGAAGTCGGAGCGGCCGGTGGCCACGACCGCGGCGGTCTGCCGGGCGATCGCCGGGTCGACCTCCGGGTCGGGATTGGCGAGTGCGAACACGATTGCGCCCTCGGCCATCTTCGCGACGTCGTCGCCGTCCAGGACGTTCGGCGCCGAGACACCGATGAAGACATCCGCGCCGACCACGGCCTCCTTGAGGGTGCCGGTGACGCCCTCCGGGTTGGTGTTGTCGGCGATCCAGCGCAGCGGCGAGTCCCGGTCGGCGTCGACCAGGTCGGTACGGCCGGCGTGCACCACACCGTGGATGTCGGCGACGACGGCGTGCCGGACGCCGGCCGCGATCAGCAGCTTGAGGATGGCGGTGCCCGCGGCGCCGGCGCCGGACATCACGACCCGGACGTCCTCGATCTTCTTGGCGACGACGCGCAGCGCGTTGGTGAGGGCGGCGAGCACCACGATGGCGGTGCCGTGCTGGTCGTCGTGGAAGACCGGGATGTCCAGGGCCTCGCGCAGCCGCGCCTCGATCTCGAAGCAGCGGGGCGCGGAGATGTCCTCCAGGTTGATGCCCGCGAAGCCGGGGGCGATTGCTTTGACGATCGCCACGATTTCGTCGGAGTCCTGGGTGTCCAGGCACAGCGGCCAGGCGTCGATACCGGCGAAGCGCTTGAAGAGGGCCGCCTTGCCCTCCATGACGGGCAGCGCGGCCTTGGGGCCGATGTTGCCGAGGCCCAGCACCGCGGAGCCGTCCGTGACGACCGCGACGCTGTTGCGCTTGATGGTCAGGCTGCGGGCGTCCTCGGGGTTGTCGGCGATGGCCTGGCAGACCCGGGCGACGCCCGGGGTGTAGAGCATCGACAGGTCGTCACGGTTGCGGATGGGGTGCTTCGACTGCATCTCGATCTTGCCGCCGAGGTGCATCAGGAACGTACGGTCGGAGACCTTGCCGAGGGAGACGCCCTCGATGCCGCGCAGCTCCTCGACGATCTCGTCGGCGTGCGCGGTGGACGTCGCGGCGATGGTGACGTCGATCCGGAGCTTTTCGTGGCCGGATGCGGTCACGTCGAGGCCGGTGACCGACCCGCCGGAGGACTCCACGGCCGTGGTGAGCTGGCTGACCGCGGTCCCGCTGGCCGGGACCTCCAGCCGAACCGTCATCGAGTACGAGACGCTGGGCGCCGTTGCCATGGCCGACTTCCTCCGCTGTTCACCGTGTCGCTTGGATTGCCGTCCGATCGTCGCACCTACCGCGGAGTACGCGGTAGCCGCCCGGCATTGCGAACGTATTGGTCGTGAGCGGCGGCAATTTACGGAAAGCAACTTCCACCATACGAGAATTTCCTGGGCGCAGCAAAGAGGCCCATGTCATCGGATGACATGGGCCTCTCGCATGTTCAGCGGCACCGACCCGCCATGCTCGCCTCGCGGCAAGTGGTCGCTCGTAGCGACGATGGTTGGGCCCGGGGGCTTGGATCGAGCCGGTGCCGTCACCAAGGCTAACAAACCATCTCCGGAAGCGAATCCCGTCCCGGGGAGACGATTTCAAGACCCCTCGTACGGCGGCGACCATACGGCCCCATGCGGCCTCAGTCGCGCAGCAGGTCCGGCACCCCGTCCGCATCCGGCTCGTCGCTCCCGGCGGAGAGCACCGTCAGCTGCTGGGTGGCCCGGGTCAGTGCGACGTAGAGCACCCGCAGCCCGGCCGGCGACTCGTCGGCGATCTCGGCCGGCGAGACCACCAGCGTCGCGTCGTACTCCAGGCCCTTGGCCTCCAGGGACCCCAGCGCCACCACCCGGTCACCGAGCCCGGCCAGCCAACGCCGGGCCTGCTCGCGGCGGTTCATGGCCACCACGACGCCGACCGTGCCGTCCACCTCGCCCAGCAGCCGCCCGGCCTCCTCGACGGTGGCCCGCGCCAGCGCCTCGTCGGCGACGGCACCACGCTCACCGTCCATGGCGGCGACCGTGAACCGCGGCTCGATGCCGGTGGAACGGACCGCGCTCGGCGAGGCCATACCGGGCATCGCCAGCGCCAGCACCTTGGATGCCAGCTCGGCGATCTCGGCGGGGTTGCGGTAGTTCACGGTGAGCGTGAAGCGGCGGCGCGGGCGCGCACCGAGCGCCTCGTCCCGCGCCAGCGCGGCCTCGTCCGGGTCGGACCACGAGGACTGCGCCGGGTCGCCGACGACGGTCCAGGTGGCGTGCCGGCCGCGCCGACCGACCATCCGCCACTGCATCGGCGTCAGATCCTGCGCCTCGTCGACGATCACATGGGCGTAGTCGGTACGTTCCTCCGCCAGCCGCTCGCGCCGGCTGCGGCCGCCGGAATTCCGGTCCGCAAAGGTCGACAGCTCCTCCAGACCGGTCAGATGGTCCAGCGGATCCACCTCGCGCGGCTTGGCCGGCCGCATCGGGGCACCGAGGATCAGCTGCAGCTCGTCCAGCAGCGCGACATCGTGCACCGACAGCGGGCCACGGCCTGCCGCGTCCAGCCGCCGCAGCGAGCGGGCTAGTTGGCGCACCTCACGTGGGTTGAGGACGCGCCGCGCCCAGCGGCCCAGCAGCCGCTCGTCGGCCATCGCGGCCAGCACCCCGCGCGGGGTGAGCTCCGGCCACCAGGCGTCCAGGAACTCCAGGAACTCCGGCTCGGTGGTGATGTCCTCGTCGAAGCCCTGGCGGGCCTCGGCGACCAGCTCGGGGTCCGTGTAGCGGCGGGCGGCACCCGACTTGGTCCACAGGGCGTCGAGGATCAGCCGGCGGGCGCGCGGGCGCAGCAGGTTGACCGGCGCGGTCCCGCCGAGCGCGGCCTGCCGGATGCCGCGCAGCTCGTCGGCGTCCAGCTCGATCCGGCCGCCGAACGCGACGACGCGCAGGCGGGACGGGACGCTCGCGGCGGGTGCGGCGGGGCGCGGGGTCCTGGAACGCGTCCTGCGGCTGCCCTGGCGGCCGTTCCTGGCGCCGTTCTGGGCGCCGTTCCTGGCGGCGTCGCGCCCGTTGTCGTCCCCGGCCGCCTCGAAGAGGTCCTCCAGGGAGAGCTGGGCGTCCTCACGCGGGGCGGCGGCCTGCCCGGTGTGCTCGGGCGGCTGCCCGCCCGCTCCCGGTGCCGCCAGTTCCAGCGCCCCGCGGGCGGCCTTGCGCAGCAGCTTCTGCATCCGGCTGGAGCCCTTGATCCGGGACACCTCGGGCGGGTCGTACGCGGTCGCCTCCGCACCGTCCACCAGCGAGCCCAGGGCGCGGATGGCGACCTGGCCCTCCTCGCCGAGCGACGGCAGCACGCCTTCGGTGTACGCGACCAGCAGCGGCGTCGGGGAGACGACGAGGATGCCGCCCGCGTAGCGGCGGCGGTCCTGGTAGAGGAGGTAGGCGGCGCGGTGCAGCGCGACGGCGGTCTTGCCCGTGCCGGGGCCGCCCTCGACCTCCGTGACGGAGGCGGCGGGAGCCCGGATCACCATGTCCTGCTCGGCCTGGATGGAGGCGACGATGTCGCGCATGGTGTGGCTGCGGGCCCGGCCGAGCGCGGCCATCAGGGCGCCGTCGCCGATCGCCGGCAGCTCCGCGCCGTCCAGCGTCGCGGTGACCTCCGGGCGCATCAGATCGTCCTCGACGCCGAGGACCTTGCGGCCCTTGGAGCGGATGACGCGGCGGCGGACGACCCGGCCGGGGGCGACCGGGGTGGCGCGGTAGAACGGCGCGGCGGCCGGCGCCCGCCAGTCGATGACCAGCGGCGAGTAGTCCGCGTCGAGGACTCCGAGGCGGCCGATGTGCAGCGTCTCGGCGATCGCGGCGCGGTTGTCCTCGATCGCGCCGTCGGCCGGCTCGACGGAGGTGTAGGCGCCGTCCGGGCCCTTCTGGCCGTCCTTGCCGAGGAGCAGGTCGATCCGGCCGAAGAGGAAGTCCTCGTACTCGGAATTCAGGCGGTGGAGATGGACGCCGGCCTGGAAGACCTGCGCGTCGCGCTCGGCGAGCGCGCCGGGCGTGCCGACCTGGCCGCGCTTGGCGGCGTCGTCCATCAGGAACTCTGCCTCGTGGATCTTCTCCTCAAGGCGCCGGTAGACGCGGTCCAGATGCGTCTGCTCGGCCTCGATCTCGCGGTCGCGAACGGAATCCGAAGCGTGATCCGGTGCGTGCGTGGCGTTCTGCGCGGCCACCCAGGCCCCCTTCTGCTGTGCGTAGGGCAGCCGTCAACCGTACGCGAACCAGCCACCGCGCGCACCTGGCTAAAGGGACAAAATTGGGCGTGTTCGGTCGGATGTTGACGCGGACGTGATTCCATCCGCGACTCGGTCATATGTGACGACCGACCAAGGTCATGACGCCCGGGTCATGACGCCCGGGTCACGGCCCCGGGTACGCCCGGGGCATCACGACCTCACACGTCCACCGTCGCCAGCCGCCTGCCCTCCAGCGTGCGGATCTCGAAGCGGTCGATGTCGCCTCGGTTCAGGGCCGCCCCGCCCGTGGCGTAGAGCGGCTCCCGGTTCCACTTCGCGGTGCTGCCCTTGATGCCGTAGCCGCCCTCGGGGACCGCCCAGGTGGTGACGGTCTCCCGCCGGCCGTCCTTGCCGACGGCGACCAGGTCGCAGGTGAGCGGCCCCTTGACGTTGGCCAGCTGGAGAACGACCTGGGTGCCCCAGGTCTTCGACGCCATCGAGACGCCCGCCGAGACCTTGGTGACGGGATCGACGGAGGCCGCCTTCTCGCCCTGGTCGAACTGCGCGCGGGCGGCGTTCGCGAGCGGCGGCGCGGTGTCGCCCCCGGACCGGTCCGCGGTCAGCGCGACCGCGGCGAGCGGCCCGCCGATGATCAGCACGGCGGCAGCGGCCACGAGATACAGCCGACGGCGGCCACGGGCGCGGCGGGTGGCGGCGACCTCGCCGAGCAGCCCGTCCAGGAGGCCGGGCCCGGGGACGGCGGTGAGGGTCTGCGGGGTCGGTGCGGACTCCTTGAACTCGGCGAGCAGCGGCGGCAGCCCCATCAGCTCTTCGAGTTCGGCGGCGCACGGGTCGCATCCGGCGAGATGCGCCTCGAACCGTTCGGCGTCGGCGGCGTCCAGGACGCCCAGCGCGTAGGCGCCGACGTCGGTGTGCCGGTCCGGCTGCGTGGGCGGGGTCACTCCGTCACTCCTCGTTCTTCGAGCGAGAGCCTCAGGGAGCGCAGCGCGTAGAAGACCCTGGACCGCACGGTCCCGGCCGGTACGCGCAGCACCGCCGCTGCCTCGCTGACCGTACGCTCCTTGAAGTACGTCTCGACGAGGGCCTCTCGGTGGGCCTGGCTCAGGTCGCTCAGCGCCTCGGAGATCGTCATCAGGCGCAGCGCCCGGTCGATCACATCGGCGGCGGGCATCGTCTCCAGAGGTGTCGCATCGACCTCTTGGGGCCGGGCCTGGCGGCTGCGGTGTCCGTCGATGACGATCCGCCGGGCGACGGTGACCAGCCATGGCCGGATCGAGCCGGTCGCACGTTGCAGCTGGTCGGCGTTGCGCCAGGCGCGCACCAGCGTCTCCTGCACTACGTCTTCCGCTCGGTGCCGGTCGCCCGCCACCAACCGCAGGACGAAGGCGAGAAGCGGTCCCGCATGGTCGTCATAGAGGGCTCGCATGAGCTCCTCGTCAGGTGTCGTCCTGTCTGCCACGACGGCATCCTTGCGCACTCCAACTCCCGGGTCGATAGCGCGGATCCACGGAGCGCTCCGGGGACCATGCCATGGATCGGACCTTCGGTGAGGAGTACGGACGGGCCGGGCGGCGCGTTCAAGGCCCGGCGAAGAATTTCGCGGCGGGTGAAGAAGCGGGTGCGGGAACGGGTGCGGGAACGGGTGCGGGAACGGGCGGGGAAGCGGGGGCGGAAGCAGGTGCGGAAGCGGGCGAGGTGGCTCCTGCCGTACCCCGCCCCGTCGTCCGCCTCCGGTGCCGCGCCACCCGCTCCCGGTTGCCGCACACTTCGCTGGAGCACCAACGGCGGCGCCGGCCGCGGGAGGTGTCCAGGTAGACCCGCGAGCAGCTCTCGCCCTCGCACTGCCTCAGCTGCCCGCGTGCCACCGCGTCGGTGAGCAGTCCGACGGCGTCCCGGGCCACCGCGGCCAGCAGCCCGGCGCAGTCCGGCGGGCCGGGGAAAGCGCAGGTCAGGCTGCCGTCCGCAGCCCGTACGGCCCATACCGCGGGCGGCTCACCGGCCTCGGCGGTAGCGTTGAGCAGCGTCAGGTCGGCGTCGGCCGCCCGGCCCCGCAGTTCGTCGTGCACCACGCGGCGCAGCAGGTCGCGCAGCGCCCGGAAGCGGCTGACCCAGCCGCCGTCGACGCCGTCCAGCGGGACGCCGTGCGGCACCACCCCCGCGCCGACCAGCCAGGCCGTCAGATGCTCGGGTCCGGTGAGCCGTTCGGCAGGGGTGCCACCGGTGGCCACCAGATCCAGGCAGATCCGCCCGCAGTCGAACCGCAGGTCGTGAGGCGCCGCCATGTGCCTGTCACTCCTTAGCGAACAAACGCGTGTGCCCCCAGAGTGCCCGGCGCACGACCCGGCCGGAAGCCTCCGTGGCACTTACCCCGCGGAGAACCGAAGGCAGGCCCGAGGAAGGCCCGGAGGTAGGCATCAAAGGTAGACACCGCAAGTAGACACATCGCGTATACAGCTGATGTATAGTCCGCGGCGTGACGACCGCGGCCCTTCGGGACCACCGGTCCCCGCCCCTTCCGGCCCCTCCAGGACGAAGGTCTCCATGTCGCCCAAGTCGCTGCTCAAGAACCGCGCCAGCCTGACCCACAAGATCGGCTACGCGGTCCGCAACCCGGCCCGCGTCACCCCGTACGTGAAGCGCACCGCACGGGACACCTGGCTGCGCCTCAAGCACCCCGACCACGTGGACTACTACCGCGCGGTGATGGCCTCCGACACCGGCCGCAACCCGGAAGCCGCGGTCGGCAGCCGCAGCCACGAACGCTGGCTGGCGCTGGGCGAGATGCAGTTCGCCTACCTGGCGGAGCACGGGCTCAAGCCGGGCCACCGGATGCTCGACATCGGCTGCGGCAATCTGCGGGCCGGCTGGCGCTTCATCGCCCACCTCGACAGCGGCAACTACTACGGCATCGACATCTCCCCGGACATCCTGATATCCGCCAAGCAGACCCTGACGACGTACGAACTCCAGGACAAGCTCCCGCACTTGACGATCACCAAGGATCTGAAGCTGGACTTCCTCCCGGCCGCCCACTTCGACGTCGTGCACGCGCACAGCGTCTTCTCGCACTCGCCGCTCCAGGTCATCGACGAATGCCTCGCGCACGTCGGCCGCATCCTGGCACCCGGCGGCTTCTTCGACTTCACCTTCGACCGCACCGAGGGCGCGGAACACCAGGTGCTGCGCGAGGACTTCTACTACCGGACCGAGACCCTGCTGCGCCTGGCCCGCAACCACGGGCTGACGGCCCGCTTCATGGACGACTGGGAGAAGCGCCCGCACGGCCAGTCCAAGATCCGCGTCAGCAACGGGGCGCCGGGAGCCTGAGACCCTGGGTGTGACTGAGCGCCATAGCCGGCGGGATGCGCCGGCTACGACGCTCCGGCGCGGCCGGAGTCAGGCGCTCCCGAGGCAGGCGCTGTACCCCGTGACCTCGACCGGTACGGTGCCGTGGTTGCTGACGCTTCCCACCCACTGGTTGAGGTCCTGGTCCGGGTATCCGCGCGTCGAATCTCCCTCGCTGGCGTAGACCTCGGTACCACCCCCGACCACCCGCGTACCGTCCGGGCACACAGACCCTCGGACATCGACCGTGCGACCCGGGCCGAGGACGATCGGATCGGACGACACCATGTCGATCGAGACGGGGGCTGCGGGGCGGGCCCCCGAGGCCCCGCGCGCCGCTGCTGTCGCCGGGCCGCTGACGGCCAGGAGAGTGAGGATGGCGGCACCCGCCCCTACGGCGGACCTGAGCACTGGCTTCATGGGAGAGCTCCTTGCATGGCTGCCCGCGTTGGACGGCGAGCGCGGCGACGATCACCGCTGGCCACCATGCCCGGCCCGGAGCCCCTCTCTTCCCAAGGTGATCATGCTTCACCCCGAGAGGTGAACCCACCGGCCCAACTGGGCAGCAGGTGGCTCGCGGCGTGACCGCCCGCGGGCAAGGCCGCGCACCCAGCAGGACAGGCCCAGGGCCCTTTCCGACCCTGACCCATCGGACAGGCCCTACGCCGCGCCGTACTTGTCCGTGTCCGCATGCGGGTCCAGCGACAGCCGGTACCCCCGCTTGACGACCGTCTGGATCAGCTTCGGCGCGCCCAGCGCCACCCGCAGCCGGGCCATCGCCGTCTCCACCGCATGCTCGTCCCGCCCCGCCCCCGGCAGCGCCCGCAGCAGATCCGCGCGGGAGACCACCCAGCCGGGGCGGCGGGCCAGCGCGCGCAGCAGCGCCATCCCGGCCGGCGGCACCGGCCGCAGCTCGCCGTCCACCACGACCGCGTGCCCACGGACCTCCAGCCGCCGCCCGGCGACCGGCAACTGCCGCACTCGGCCCGGGAGTTCACGGCACAGCAGCTGCACCAGCGGCCCCAACCGGAAGCGCTCCGGCTGGAGTGTGGGAACGTCGTGCGCCTGGAGCGGCAGTGCGGTGACCGGCCCCACGCACACCGGCAGCACGTCCTGCCGCAGCGCCGCCAGCACCTCGTCCCGGATGCCGCGCTCCTCGGCGCGCCGCAGCAGCGACGCGGCGGCCGGGGCGCTGGTGAAGGTCACCGCGTCCACCCCGCGCCCGAGCACCGCGTCCAGCAGCCGGTCCACCGGCCCGATGTCCTCCGGCGGCATCCAGCGGTATACGGGCACGCCGACGACCTCCGCGCCGCCGGCCCGCAGCGCCTCGACGAAGCCGGGCAGCGGCTCCCCGTGCAGCTGTACGGCGACCCGGCGCCCGGAGACCCCCTGCTCCAGCAGCCGGTCCAGCACCTCCGCCATCGACTCGGACGCCGGCGACCACTTCTCGGTCAGTCCGGCCGCCCGGATCGCGCCGCGTACTTTCGGGCCACGCGCCAGCAGCTCCACTCCGGCCAGCCGGTCCAGCAGGGCTTCGCCGAGTCCCCACCCCTCGGCGGCCTCGATCCAGCCACGGAACCCGATGGCGGTGGTCGCCACGACGATGTCCGGCACGTCCTCGATCAGATCTCTGGTCACCGCGAGCAGCTCGGTGTCGTCCGGCAGGGACACGATGCGCAGCGCGGGCGCGTGCAGCACCTGCCCGCCGCGCCGCTCCAACAGCGTGCCCAGCTCCTCCGCCCGCCGGGCCGCGGTCACCCCGACGGTGAACCCGTCGAGCGGCCGCACGGCCGGCGCCGACGCCGGCGTCACCGGCTGCTGCTCGCTGTGGCCCCGCTGCTCGTGAGTCTGCTCCTCATGAATCTGCTGCTGATCGATCATGATCGTCCCGCTCCGCCCAGAGTGGTGTGGTGCCTCGTGCTCCCCGTTCCTCCGCGGCTCTGGCGGAACGAGGCGGCCTGCCCGGCCCCGACTGGGCCCGGACAGGTCCTCATCGGCCCCGAAAGGACCTGATGGAGGAGCCGAGCCTGCCAACAGCACGTGACAGGCACGGTCCCTCAACATTTCCCCACTGTTACAGCTGTTACGGAGGTGCGCCTCCAAGCTCGGTGACCGAGGCCGCCTCAGACCTCGGCGTACACCGGCCGGCGCGCCTCCTCGCCCGCCTCCGCCGCCCCCGGCTCCGCCGCGGACCGTGCGCCCGCCGGCCGCCGCAGGTATACGGCCCAGGTCACCGCGCAGCACACCGCGTAGAAGGCCAGGAAGGACACGAACGCCGGGGTGCCCGAGCCCGTCGTCTGGAACGCCTGCCGGAACGCGAGGTTGATGCCGAGCCCGCCGAGCGCGCCCACCGCCCCGATCAGCCCCATCGCGGCCCCGGACAGACGCCGCCCGTACGCCGCGGCCGCCTCGCCCGCCAGCCCCTGCCGTACGGCCTGGGCCTGGAAGATCCCCGGGATCATCTTGTACGTGGAGCCGTTGCCGAGCCCCGTCAGCACGAACAGCGAGATGAATCCGACGAGGAAGACCGGCAGCGACTTCTGCACCGACGCGTAGATCACCACTCCGGTGGCCGCGCCCATCGCCACAAAGTTCCACAGGGTGATCCGGGCGCCGCCGAACCGGTCCGCCAGCCGCCCGCCGACCGGCCGGATCAGCGACCCGAGCAGCGGCCCGATGAACGTCAGCGACGCCGCCTGGAGGGGCGTGCGGGCGAACTGGCTCTGCAGCACCAGGCCGAAGGCGAAGCTGTAGCCGATGAACGACCCGAACGTGCCGATGTAGAGCAGCGACATCACCCAGGTGTGCTTCTGCCGGACCGCGTCCTTCGCCGCCCCGGTGTCATTGGTCACCGGCCCCAGGTTGTCCATGAACAGCGCGGCCAGCACCGCCGCGATCACGATCAGCGGCACATAGACGGCCAGCACGATCCGCGGCTGCGTGGCCCCGGCCGTCCCGATCACCAGCAGCCCCAGCAGCTGGATCACCGGTACGCCGATGTTTCCGCCGCCGGCGTTCAGCCCCAGGGCCCAGCCCTTCTTCCGCAGCGGGTAGAAGGAGTTGATGTTCGTCATGGAGGACGCGAAGTTGCCGCCCCCGACGCCGGCGAGCGCCGCGACGAGCAGGAATGTGTTGTAGGACGTCCCCGGCTCCATCACCCAGGCCGCCGCCGCGGTCGGCACCAGCAGTAGCAGCGCGCTGACCACCGTCCAGTTGCGCCCACCGAAGATCGCGACCGCGAAGGTGTACGGCACCCGCAGTACGGCGCCCACCACCGTCGGCACGGCCACCAGGAAGAACTTCGCGGCCGGATCGATCCCGTACTCCGGGCCCATGAACAGCACCATCACGGACCACAGGGTCCAGATGGAGAACCCGATGTGCTCGGACAGCACCGAGAAGGCGAGGTTCCGTCGCGCGACCCGCTCGCCCGACTCCGCCCAGAAGGTCTCGTCCTCCGGGTCCCACTGCTCGATCCAGCGCTTCCCTCTCCTCTTGCCACTACTGCTGCGGGTACCTGCCGCGGCCTCGGTCGTCATCGCGCCTCCCAGGGGGGATCCAGTCATCTCCCTCGAAGCTAGGGACGGCGCGTTTCCGGCCCGTGGCGGGAAGTGACCGCCGCGAAACCTTGCTCTCACGGGGCCCAGGGGCGTGCAGTGAGCAGCCACTGCGCCGCCATGCCTCGCACGCTCCCTCCGTTCACCCGTTCGGGGCAATGGAACGAGCTGCGGTTACTGCCAGCCTTTGCGTCGGACGCAGACCGTAATCACCCCGACACGATGCGTTGCCGTAGGGGTGTACGGCACTCCCAAGGAAGGAAGTGCATTCGATGCGGGAAATGCAGGAAACGCAGGAAGCACCGGAGCAGGTCGACTACGAGGCGCCCGAGCTGGCCGAGGTCGGGGGCTTCACCGAGCTGACGCTCGGGTTCGTGGGGATCCTCTACGACGGTATCGGCGGGTTCTCGCTCGACTGACCAGCGATCGGCTCTGCCGGGCGCCACACCCACCCCGGCAGGGCCGCCCACGCCCTACCAGGAGGCTCGCCCCGTGGACTTCCTCGTCCTCCCCGACCATCCCGCCGCCGACCGGCTCACCGCCCGCCTCCGCCGGAACCCGCCGATGCTCGTCGTGCCGCACCCCTCCGGCCGCCCCTGGATCCTCGGGCACTGGACGAGAGACGACATGGTGACGGCACGCATCGGCCCGCGCCGCCTCGCACTGCTCGGCACGACCTCGGCCACCCCGAGCGACCTGACCCGCCTGCTCCGCCGCCTGAGCAGCCGCGATGACCTCCATGACCTCGACAACCACGTCCGCGCACTGCCCGGCAGCTTCTTCCTGATGGCCGCCTTCGGCTCCCAAGTCCGTTGCCAGGGCAGCGTTTCGACGATCCGTCAGCTTCATCACGCGGACATCGGCGGTATCACGGTCGCCGGCAACCGGCCCCAGGACCTGGCCGCCCTGGGGCGCGAGGCGGCACGCACCGGCCTGGGCGGCGCGCCCCACCTCGGCACCATCGACGAAGAGGCACTGGCCCCGCGCCTGCTCACCCCCTTCGCCCCGCTCCCGCTCGCCCTGCGCCCGCCCTGGCGGTCGGTCCACGCCGTACCACCGGGCCACTACCTCACCTTCGCCCCCAACGGCCGCCACCGCGTGGTGCGTTGGTGGCAGCCGCCCGAGCCGGACGCGCCCCTCCCCGACGCCGCCGAGGCCGTACGGGAAGCCCTCGGCGCCGCCGTCCACGCCCGTACCCGACGCGAGACGCTCAGCGCCGATCTCTCCGGAGGCATGGACTCCACCAGCCTCTGCTTCCTGGCCGCCCGCGCCGCCGACACCCGGCTGATCACCACCGCATGGGAGTGCCGCGACCCCGCCAACGACGACAACCTCTGGAGCGCCCGCAGCGCCGGCCACCTCGCCCGCGCCGGCCAGACGGGCGAGCATCTGTGCCTCCCGTACGCCGACGCGCCCACCTGGTACACCCCGCCCTCGGACCCCGCACAGACCGACGAGGCGGGCCCGCTCGTGGCGATCAGGGAAGGCGCTCGGATCGCCCATCAGGCCCGCCTCGTGGCCGAGCACGGCTCCCGGCTGCATCTGGTCGGCGTCGGCGGCGACGAACTCTTCACCCCCCGCCCGGCCGCGCTGAACTCCCTCGCCCGCTACGACTTACGCACCGCCGTCCGGCAGACCCGCCAGGCCCGGCGCCTGGGCCGCTGGACGCTCCCCGACACCCTGCGCACGCTGCTGGGCGGCGCCCCCTACCCCCGGTGGCTGGCAACCTGCACCGACCGTCGCGGCACCACCGGCGCCGACTGGGAGATCGTCCCCAGCATGCCGCCCTGGGCACATCCGGACGCGGTCGCCACCGTCCGCCGCCTCCTGCACGAGGCGGCCGCCGAGGCCCCCGAGCCCTACGGGGCGCTGCGCTCCCAGCACGAGACCGTACGGGCCGCCGTCCGCGCGGGCGAGATCGTACGAGGGATCGACGCGCTCGCCTCAGCCGCCCACGGCGTCGCCTACCAAGCCCCCTTCCTCGACGACGCCGTGATCGAGGCGGCCCTCACGATCCGGCTCGCGGACCGCCCCGAGACCGGCGCGTACAAACCCGTGCTCGCCGCCGCCATGCGCGGCCTCGTCCCCGACGCCGTACTCGACCGCGGCACCAAGGGCGAGCACAGCGCCGAGGTGTACGCGGGCCTGCGCCGCCACCGCCGCGCACTGACCGCCCTGTGCGACGACTCGCGGCTGGCCGACCTGGGCCTGATCCGCCCCGCCGCCCTGCGCCACGTCCTCCGATCCCTCCAGCCACGCACGGACGCCCTGCTCCCCCTCGATCCCACGCTCGCCGCCGAATACTGGCTGCGCACGGTAGGAGCCGCATGCCCCTCTCCCTCGCCCCTCACATCACCAGCGCCCGCACCCCCGGCGGACTTGTCCTCCTCAACACCCGGACGGGCCGTTACTGGCAGCTGAACGACACCGGCACCCTGGTTCTTGAACACCTTTTGGCAGGCGGGAGTTGCACATCGGCCGCCGCCGAACTGCGCACCCGCCACCCCGAGGCCGCCGACCGCGTCGAGGCGGACACGGTCGGCCTGCTGGAAACCCTCAAGTCCGCGGAACTGGTGACCACTTGAGCATTCCCGTAGCCGCCGAGCAGCGCGCCCACCAGCTCACTTTCGCCGAGCGCGCCACCACCCTCTGCTGCGTCGCCGCCGCGCGCGTCCTGTCGCGTCTCTCCCCGCGCACAATCTGCCGCGTCCTGGAGCGCGTACGACGCGGCGCCCGCCCGGCGACCAAGCCCGAAGCGCTACGGGCCCGTCGCGCGGTCGTCACGGTCAGCGCGCGCTGCGCGGGCCAGGGCTGCCTGCAACGCTCCCTCGCCACGGCCCTGTTGTGCCGTACGCGCGGCAGCTGGCCGCAGTGGTGCACGGGGGTGCGTACGGAGCCGTTCCGCGCCCACGCGTGGGTGGCGGTCGACGGCCGCCCGGTCGGCGAACCCCACGACACGCGTCTCTACCAGCCGCTGCTGTCCGTTCCACGCTGATCCAGGCCGACCCGTACCCACGGAGAGTACGGGTGCACAGAGGGTCACGAAGGTCGTCATAGGGGGAGTGGGGAGGGCATGAAGCCAAAGAACAGGCAGTCGTCCAACATGGAAGTCCTCGGCGCGATCATGGCGCTGTTCCGGGTCAACGCGGGGCTTACGCAGACCGAACTCGGCAGGCGCGCGAGCGTGTCCGAGCAGACCATCGCCTCGATCGAGCAGGGCAGGCGGGCGTTGTTGCCTCGCATGGCAGAGGAGTTCGACCGGCTCCTGGAGACGGGCGGCGCGTTGGCGGTGGGTGTGGAGAAGCTGCCGGATCGGGACAAGTTTCCGGTGTGGGCCGAGGAGTTCATGCAGTACGAGCGGGAGGCCATTTCACTCTGTTGGTTCGAGAACGGAGTCATCCCTGGCCTGCTCCAGACCGGGGACTACGCACGCGCCACGTTCCGAAGCGTTATTCCGGACCTCACCGAAGAAGAGGTCGAGCAGCGCGTCGCGGACCGACTGGAGCGCCAGCAGATCCTGCACAAGTCAGAACCGGTTCACGCCAGTTTCGTCATCTCAGAAGCCGTCCTGCTCAGCGGGCTCGGTGGACCCGAGGTCATGCGGGGCCAGATCTCCCACCTGCGTACATGCGCAGAACTCCCCGGCGTCTCGATTCAGGTCTTGCCGCTGAAGTGCAAGACCCATGCTGGGCTCAACGGTCCGTTCGTGCTGCTGGAGACCCCCGACCACCGGCACCTCGCATACACGGAGGCGCAGCGCAGCAGCACGCTGATTTCTGACCCGTATGAGGTCAGCATCCTCACCCAAAAGTATGGAATGCTGCGTATGCAGGCTCTCAGCGCAGAGAAATCCATGGGCCTGCTGGACAGCCTGCTAGGAGAGCAATGACCCACCTGACGTGGTTCAAGTCCAGCTACAGCGGCGACGAGGGCGGCGCCTGCATCGAAGTCGCCTACGACTGGCAGAAGTCCAGCTACAGCGGCAGCCAGGGCGGCGCCTGCATCGAGGTCTCCGCCCACCCCACCACCGTCCACGTCCGTGACTCCAAGGACCCGGACGGTCCGCACCTCGACCTCTCCCCCGGCACCTGGGCGGAATTCACCGCCTTCGCGGCAAGCACAACGACCCAGTAGCCAGGGCTACTCGGCGACCACCTTGGGCGGGCTCATCCAGATCGTGTCCTCGCAGACACTCATCTGAGCCCGCCTGCCCGCCTCGTCCCGGGCGGTTATCGCCGCGCCGTCCGAAGTGTCGCGCGGTGCGGCGACCACGGCCGTGTCATTGCTGACCAGGCAGCCGGCGGGCTGCGTGGTCCGGTCGGAGTCCTTGTAGCGCAGCGCGGTCGTCACCGTTCCCCCGCGCCGCAGGTCTATCGGCATGACCGTGCCGCGACCCTTCCCGTCGGACTCGGGCCCCTTGCCGACATGGACCGCGAAGGCCGGGAAGCCTCGGAACACACACGCCTGTGAGCCCTTGTTGACGATGGCAAGCCGAGCATCACGGTGCGCGCTGTGCGGCTTCTTCTTCAGCAGGGTGAGCTTCCAGCGCAGGTCTTTCGTCGTGCAGTCGGAGTGCAGGGCCGCCATCCGGGGCGAGCCGCAGCCGACCAGCCCCAGGCCGAGGACGGTCAAAATGAGCGCGGCCGTCGTCGCCGCCAGAAGTGATCGTCGCCGCACGGCTCCCCTTGTTCGTTCCGCATAAAGTTCCCTGCCGTTAAGGAAGCATTTCGCGGGCCCGGGGTTGCCTCGCCAGCCGCATCCATCGCGTACGTATCAGCGCAGGCCCATCGCCGTGGCGTCCGCCTCCGGAAGCCACCATCCGTCCCCGGGGTGCGCCAACCACGCGTCCCGCTGGCCGAGTTCACGCGCGGCCGCCCGCAACGCGTCCAGCCCGGGGTGCCGCAGTCCGCGCCGCCACACCATCCCCACCGGCGACAGCGGCACGGGATCGACGATCGGCCGCAGCACCATCCCCGGCACATCGATGAACTCGACGCTCGCCAGCACCGCCCACCCCTGCTTGCGCACCACCCGCGTGAATTCCTGCGACCCCTCGATCTCCGGGAACGGCGCGGCCATCGCGATTCCCCGGCCGTCGAAGAGGCGCGCCGCCAGGTCCGTCCATTCGGCGGTCTGCGGGTTCCCGGCGGCGGCGTAGAGCGTCTCGCCGGCCAGTTCCGCGAGCGGGACGGCGGGGCGCGCGGCCAGCCGGTGGTCCTCGCTCAGCAGTACCGCCATGGGCTCCAGCCGGACCGGCTGGTGGTCGAGACCGGCCCGTACGCCCGGCGGCAGCGCCGCGAAGCGGCCGAACGACACATCCAGCCGCCCGGCCAGCAGCTCACCCGCCGCGCCCGTCAGCCCGCTGTGGAAGCGGGCGACCAGCTCACAGCTGTCCGGCACCCGGAGCCGGGCCTCCTCCAGTACCCGGTGCGCCGTACCGATCGGCACCCCGACATCGACCAGCAGCGGCCGCTCGGGGGTGGTACGGAACGCGGCCGCCAGGTCATCGTGCGCCGCCAACACCCGCCGTGTGTAAGGGAGTAGACGTTCCCCGTCCGCCGTCAGGGCGACCTGGCGCGTGGTCCGTACGAACAGGTCGGCGCCCAGCTCGCGCTCCAGACGCCGGATGTCGCGGCTCAGCGCCTGCTGGGCCACGTACAGTCGGGCGGCGGCGCGGGTGAAGTGGAGCTCGTCGGCGACGGCGGTGAACGCGCGCAGCAGCCGGGGGTCTATGTCGTACGGCACCGCGCCATCCTGGCATCCCTCGCGGCCTGCGTCCCCGCCTTCATCCGACATTGACAACACGGGTGCGTGAATGGCCACTGATCAGGTGTTGGACGGGCAACTGGGGCCTCCGCGACCGTAGAAGACATGATCCTCTTCCTCGCCGCCCGTCCCGTCGTCCCCCGTCCCGTCGTCCCCCGCCCCGTCGTCCCGCGCCGCGTCACCGCCCCTCCCGTACCGCCGTCCCCGCGCGCCCGTCGTCGTGGGCGGCTGGGCACCCTCACCGCCCCCTACCGCCGGATCTTCGCCGTCCCCGGCACCCGCGCGTTCACCGCCGCCAACCTGCTGGCCCGACTCCCCATGGGCATGTTCAGCGTCAGCGCGGTCCTGATGATCGCCGGACGGCGCGACTCGTACGCACTGGCCGGTGCCGTCGTCGCGACGGGGCTGGCGGCAACGGCACTGGTCGGCCCACTGACCGCACGTCTCGTCGACCGCTACGGCCAGTCCCGGATCGCCGTCCCGGCCACCGTCCTCGCCGCCCTCGGCTCGCTCTCCCTGCTCCTCTGCGTCCGCTACGGCGCGCCCGCCTGGGCCCTCTTCGCTTCGTACGCCGCCACCGCCACCACCCCCAACACCGGCGGGATGTCACGCGCGCGCTGGGCCCATCTCTTCCGCGACGACCCCGCCGCCCGGCACACCGCCAACTCCTTCGAGCAGGCGGCGGACGAGCTCTGCTTCATGCTCGGACCGGTGCTGGCGACGCTCCTGTGCACCGCCCTCTTCCCGGAGGCCGGTACGGCGGTCGCGGCGGCGCTGCTGCTGACCGGGGTGCTGCTCTTCACGGCGCAACGCGCCACCGAACCGCCCGTCGCCCCCAAGACGGCCGCCCGCACGCGCTCTCCGCTCCGCCTCCCCGGCCTGCCGCCCCTCCTCCTGACCTTCCTCTGCACCGGAGCGATCTTCGGTTCCCTGGAGGTCGTGACGATCGCCTTCGCTGACGGCCACGGCGCACGGGCCGCGGCCGGCGGGATACTCGCGCTCCAGGCGGCCGGTTCCTGCGCGGCGGGCCTGCTCTACGGCCTGCTGCGACCGGCCGGGCGGGCGCAGCACCGCTTCCTCGCCTGTATCGCCACCATGGCCGCCCTGATGCTGCTCCCGCTGCTCGCGGCCGCGACGGGGAGCTTGGCGGCCCTGGCCGGCGCGCTGCTCCTGGCCGGTATGGCGACGGCGCCGACCATGGTCACCGGCATGGGCCTGATCCAATCCCGCACCCCGGCAGCCCAGTTGAACGAGGGCATGACACTCGCCGTGACCGCGCTGCTGGGCGGTATCGCGGTCGGATCGGCGACGGGCGGCTGGGCGGTGGACCACCTGGCCGGGCCCCATGCGCCCTACATGGCGTACGCGGTACCCGCGGCGGCGGCCGCACTCGCCCTCGCCGTCACCGCGCGCACGGCACACCGGGCCGGGCGGCCCGATCATCCACCGCGCCGTCCGCTGCCGCCCGTCAGCTGATCGGGTCCGTATGCCGCAACCGCCGCGGAAAGGTGTCCACCACCGGGCCGTATCCCCCGACCGTGAAGGCGAAGGTCACCCAGGAACCGTCCACGAAACCGACCTCATGCGTGCCGTGCCGCACGTCGGTACGGTTCCGCACCCATGCGGCCTGCCGCCGCTCCACCCGCCACGCGTACTCCACCGCATCGGCACCGGCCTTCGGCTCGCGCCTGTTGGACGCCAGCCGCACCCGCACCACATGCAGATGCTGGTCGGTCACCAGCAGCACCGACAGATAGCGGAACGAACAGCGCGGCCGCAACACGGCCGCCAACTGCCCGCCGAGGCTCTCCCACCCTCCGGCCATCTGCGGGGTGTCGTGGCGGTCATCCCAGCGGTCCACCACCGCATTGACGGGATTGAGGCGGTGCAGCCCCCACTCGGCCCGGTTCATCCCGTCAGCGAGCCGGTCACCGGTGGTGCGCTGCGCCGAGAACGCCTCCTGACGGAACTGCCGGGGCGGCTCCGGGAGTTGCTCACCCGCCTCGATCGGATGGCCGGCGACGATCCGCTCCCCGGGCGGCAGCACGGCCGCGGCCCGCTCCTTGACCGCACGGGCGAGCGCATGCCGGTCCACCGGCACCAGAGCGGACTTGAGCCCCGACCACAGCGCGTCGGCGAATGTCACCCGAAGGCCTCCCGCACCGACTGCTTGGCCTGCGTCGGCGACTGATCCATGCGCTCGTCGAAACTCTTCGGATCCGGGCGCGTCTCGTATTCCAGCGTCTCTTCCGCGAGCGCCGGACCGTTCTCGATCATGGCGCCCGTCAACGCGCCCCCCGGGTCGACCCCCAGGACGCCCTTGGCGATCTTCTTGCCCTGCTTCCAGGCGATGAACTGGGCGACATCGGCACCCGACGGCCGGTTGCCGTGGAGCACATCGCTGACGATCCGCCCCCGGGCGCCCTTCCATTCCTTGATCTTCGCCTTGTCCAGGCTCCGCAGATACCGCCGGAGCCGGGAGAGCTTCGCCAACGCCTGGGTCCGCTTGGCGATATCGGCGAGCTTGTCGGCCAGTTTGGCGGTGATACGGGTGGCCTTGCCCGCCCGGTAGGCGATGTTCGCCGCACCCGCCAGCGGCCCGATCGCCGCGGCGGCGCCGGCCGTCAGCAGCGAGAGGATCGCCGTGGTCGCGGCCGTGACCATCAGCGCTTCGACGATCTCCACGAGGAGTTCGGTCATCGCCTCCTCGGCCATGGCGCAGGCGGCGCCGGCCATCTCCAGCAGCTCGGCGACCGTGTCCATGTCGTCGGCCTCGCCGAGCAGCGCCTGCTCGAAGTCCGTCATGGTCGTACTGAAGCCCTCGGCGGCATCGCCGTCCCAGGACTGCATGACGGCCTTGCGCTCGGCCGCCAGGTCCTCGACCACACCGCGCAGATCCCGCGCACCGCTGCGCCACTCCTGGGCGGTCTTCTCCAGCAGTTCACTGTCGCCGGTGACCCAGTCGAACCAGTCGTCGACGCCGAACTGCTTGAGGACGCCCTTGATGATCTCATCGAGGGTGGCGGCGAGCGGATTGCTCCAGTCCAGGGTGTAGCTGATCCGGTCGAGCGCGCTCGACGCGACCTGTCCGGCCCCCATCAGGCGCCACCGCCGAAGCCGCGCGCGGTCTCGTCCTCGTTGGAGTCGTAATTCTCCGCGGAGCCACGGACCGCTTCCGCGATGGACCGCAGCATCTCCCCGGCCCCTTCGAGGTCCGAACCCGACTGGTCCTTCTGGTCGATGTAGTCGGCCCGCAGACTGTTCGCCTCGGGCAGCTGCCCGAACACGCCGTCCGACAGATCCAGACCGGCCGTGCGCTTGCGGATCTTGTCGATCTGGTCGGCCGCGCTCTCCGCCGCATTGGCGTACCGGCGCAGCGCATCGCTCTCGACGTTGGTGCCCTGACCCATTGCTCCCCCGTTGCCGTCGCTTTACCGCGCCATGACACACCCCGCATTAACGATTCGTCAAGCTCCGCCGGAACGAGCCGGAACGGGCCGACACAGGAGGGCGTCGGACCCATAAACGACTCAGGCCCCGACTGTCCTTTCGGACAGACGGGGCCTGGGCCTTACATGGGATGAAGGGGCCTGGGGGTCATGCCCCCAGAATTACGGAGAGGCGGAATCGGCTCGCGCTATTTGCGAGCAGAGTCCGCCCGTCCGCCTCTTGTGGAGATGGCGGGAATCGAACCCGCGTCCAACGGTGCAGAATCAGGGCTTCTCCGAGTGCAGTTCGCTGCGATTTTCTCGGCCCCGGAGATCACGCGAACAAGTCTCCGACGGGCCCAGCCACTGTTTGATTTCCTTCTAGACCCCGTGACCGGGTCTAGAAGTTTAGTCCCCTAGCTGATGCCAGGATCCGGGTCGGGAACAGCCCCGGGCTGACACTTCGCAAGTCGCTACTTAGGCAGCGAGGGCGAAGGAATCGCGCTTGGTGTTGGCGATTATTGGTTGCGACATATGGTTAACGAGATCATTGCCGCTTCCTCGACTCGCTTCCCCTGCTTCGACATCCGCTGTCGAAACCGATCATCCCCATGTTTTTTTATCAAGGTGGTACACACCCCTCGCGGGATGCGATGCCATCGTACGTGAACAACGCACGACCGTGCCAGCATATTCCCCGGCGGCCCCCGGCCGCCCGGCAGCCTGGGGCGGCTCAGGCCCGCTGACGCCGTCGCGCCGCCGAGACCGCGCGGTCCGTCTCACGCCGGTCCTGCTGCTCACGCAGTGTCTGCCGCTTGTCGTACTCCTTCTTACCCTTGGCCAGCGCGATCTCGATCTTGGCCCGCCCGTCCTTGAAATACAGCGCGAGCGGCACGATCGTGTGGCCGGACTCCTGGCTCTTGGACTCCAGCTTGTCGATCTCGATGCGGTGCATCAGCAGCTTCCGCTTCCGCCGCGCGCTGTGGTTGGTCCAGGTGCCCTGCGCGTATTCCGGGATGTGCACGTTGTGCAGCCACGCCTCGCCGTCGTCGATCTGGACGAATCCGTCCACCAGCGACGCCCGCCCCTGCCGCAGCGACTTCACCTCGGTGCCGGTCAGCACCAGACCACACTCATAGGTGTCCAGAATGAGGTAATCGTGCCGCGCCTTCTTGTGCTGCGCGACGAGCTTGCGCCCGGGGGTCTTGTCCTTGTCCTTAGTCTGCTTGCTCATAGTGCGGCCATTTTCGCACTAAGCACCGGCCCCGAGGCCACTCAATACTGTGCGGGCCCGTTTCTCCGCCCCGTGATCGACGACCAGGTCGGGGGTGATGCCGTGACCGTCGACGGCCCGGCCGGACGGCGTGCGGTAATGGCCGACCGTCAGCTCGGCGACCGAGCCGTCCGCCAGCTCGCTGGGCATCTGCACGGAGCCCTTGCCGAAGGTCGGCGAGCCGACGACGATCGCCCGGCCCCGGTCCTGGAGCGCGCCGGCCAACAGCTCGCCCGCGCTTATCGTGCCGCCGTCCACGAGTACGACCAGCGGGATCCGAGTGTTGCCGGGGCGCTCGGCGTACAGCGCGCGCTGGCTGCCGCGGACGTCGTACGTGGCGACCAGACCGCCGTCCAGGAAAGCGGCGGCGGAGGCGGCGGCCTCGGTGACCAGCCCTCCGGTGTTGCCCCGAAGATCGAGC
The DNA here is from genome assembly GCF_040654775.1 of Streptomyces sp. NPDC050636. Taxonomy (NCBI): domain Bacteria; kingdom Bacillati; phylum Actinomycetota; class Actinomycetes; order Kitasatosporales; family Streptomycetaceae; genus Streptomyces; species Streptomyces sp. NPDC050636. The sequence continues at coordinate 27,555 of NZ_JBFAIP010000011.1, read as the reverse complement.
AGCAGCCCGCCGTGCGGGGAGGCGCCGCGCACCGCCCGGCGTACCTCTTCCCCGGTGCCCTTCGCAAACGCCGTGATCTTGATGCGGGTGAGCCCGTCGGCGCCGGCCGGCCGGTCGGTGGTGACGTTCCGGGTTCTGAGGCGGGTGCGGTGCAGGGTCGTGGTCCAGCGCCGGTCGCCGCGCTGAAGGTCCAGCTCGACGGGGGTGCCGACCGCGGCGGGGGGACCGTGCGGGTCCCCGGCGTCGCCGCGCAGCCGGCCGACGACCTCGGTGACCGGCCGGCCCTGGGAGGCCCGGCCGTCGACGGCGCGCAGCCGGTCGCCGACGGCGATCCCGGCATGTGCGGCGGGGCTGCCGGGCTGGACCCTGGACACCGCGATCCGGCCACCCGCCGCCTGCCGCACCCAGAGGCCCACACCGACGTAGGCGCCGTCCAACTGCCGCTGGAAGTCCTCGAACTCGCCGGCCGTGTAGATCGCCGACCAGCGGTCCCCGCTGCGGCTGACGACGTCGGCGGCGGCCTTCGCCCCGGACTTGCCGTCCTCGATGGCCTGGGAGGCGGCCCGTTCGACGGCCTCGCGGTCCGCGTTCCGGCCGGTGGGGGCGAGTCCGGCGGCCGTCGGACCCGGGGCCCGCGACCCGGCGGCGCCCTCGGCATCGTCGCCCCAGGTGCCGGTCGCCGCGCCGGTGGCGAGAACGCTCACAAACACCAACGTCAGGGCCGCCCCGCGGCGAATGCGGCGAGGCCGGTCGTACGAACACGGGCCCGACATGCCGGTGAGTCTAGGCGACAAAAGGGCGCCGCACGGTGAGTTGACCGTACGGCGCCCCTTGGCAAAGCTCACACCTTGAGATACTTGCGCAACGCGAAGAAGGCGGCGAGCGCGGGCATCAGCAGCCCGATCAGCAGCACCAGCGGCAGTACCGCCACCACCGAATCCCAGCCGATGAAGTTGATGACCTGGATCTTCTCCGCGAGCCAGTTGTTGACCAGGACGTACTTGCCGCCGACGATCAGCACACACGCGAACAGCGCGCCGAGCAGGCCCGCGATGGCGGCCTCCAGGATGAACGGCATCTGGATGTAGAAGCTGGACGCTCCCACCAGCCGCATGATCCCCGTCTCCCGCCTACGACTGAACGCCGACACCCGCACGGTGTTGACGATCAGCATCAGCGCAACGACGAGCATCAGCCCCATCACACACAGCGCGGCGATATTCATGCCGTTGAGGAGGTTGAACAGCGGCTCAACGGTGTCCCGTTGGTCCTGCACCTCCTGCACACCGGGCCGCTCGGAGAACGCCGACTTGATGACGGTGTACTTCGTCGGGTCCTTGAGCTTGACCCGGAAGGACTCCGGAAGCTGGTCGGGCGTCACCAGCCCGGCGACGGGCGTGTCGCCGAACTGCTCCTTGTAGTGCTTGTACGCCTGATCGCTGGACTCGTACTGCACCGGCTTCTGCACGATCGGCAGCCGGTTCAGCTCGGCCTTGATCTCGTCCTTCTGCTGCTGGGTGGCCGCGCCCTTGTTGCAGTTGGTGCCGGCGGCGGCGTCGTTCTTGTTGCAGAAGAAGATCGAGACGTTGACCTTGTCGTACCAGTAGCCCTTCATCGTGCTGACCTGGTCACGCATCAGCAGCGACGCGCCGAACAGGCCGAGCGAGAGGGCGACGGAGACGATGACGGCGAAGGTCATCGTGAGGTTTCGGCGGAGACCGACGCCGATCTCCGACAGGACGAACTGGGCGCGCATGGCGTCCTTTCAGTGCTGGTAGCCGTACACGCCGCGCGACTGGTCGCGTACGAGCCGGCCCTTTTCAAGTTCCATGACCCGCTTGCGCATCTGGTCGACGATCTGCTGGTCGTGGGTGGCCATGACCACCGTCGTACCGGTCCTGTTGATCCGGTCCAGCAGCTTCATGATGCCGACGGAGGTCTGCGGGTCGAGGTTGCCGGTGGGCTCGTCCGCGATGAGCAGCATCGGGCGGTTGACGAACGCCCGCGCGATGGCGACGCGCTGCTGTTCACCACCGGAGAGCTCACCCGGCATACGGTCCTCTTTGCCACCGAGGCCGACGAGTTCGAGGACCTCGGGAACCGTCTTGCGGATCTGCCCGCGCGGCTTGCCGATGACTTCGAGCGCGAAGGCGACGTTCTGCCCCACCGTCTTGTTGGGGAGCAGCCGGAAGTCCTGGAAGACGGTGCCCACCTGGCGCCGCATCTGCGGCACCTTCCAGTTGGACAGCTTCGCGAGGTCCTTCCCCAGTACGTGCACGGCGCCATGGCTGGCACGCTCCTCGCGCAGGAGCAGCCGCAGGAAGGTGGACTTACCGGAGCCCGAGGAACCCACCAGGAAGACGAACTCGCCGCGCTCGATCTCCAGGGAGACGTCCCTGAGCGCGGGCCGGTTCTGCTTCGGGTAGGTCTTGGAGACGTTGTCGAATCGGATCACTGATGCACCACGGTCGACCTGGGTAGGGGCACGGGTTGCCGGGTCGCGGCTCCCGCTCGGTGTGCGTGACCCTACGCGAACCTCGCGTTCCGGTGCAGTCACCGTCGGGGGTTGTTCGTTTCTTCACGGCATCTACGGGACAAAAGGAACGCAATTCCGCCAAGATTCCGGGGGGATTCTGGTGGGGAACCGGGCAGGGAATCCACGAGGCGCGCCGTTCCGTCGCGGAGCTGGCACAGTGGTAGGGGGAACCAATGCGCCTTCCGGCGCGTTGGCGCAGTGGAGAAGGAGGTCGCATGACGTACGACCGATTGGTGTGCGCCAACTGCGCGGCCCCTGTGAGCGAGGGCCGCTGCCCTGTGTGCCGGGCAAGCAGGGAACAGCTCCAGCATCAAGCGGGCGGAATCTTCGCCCAGCTCAACCCCGTGGCGCTGGTGGCACTGCTGATCGTGCTGATCACGGTCGGTGCGCTGCTCCACCAGATCGCCTGAGGCAGTCGCCTGAGGCCGGTCCTGAGGCCGGTGAAGCAGCAGCTGAGCTGTCGAGTCCCGTAGGGGGCGGTATCCGCCCCTGGAGAACGCTGGACACCCCTGGGCCCCCTGGACGCCGATTGACACCCCCTGGACGCCGCCAGGCGCCCCCAGGCACCCCGAAGGGCCCGGGACGCATCGTCCCGGGCCCTTCGTTGTGTGCCGCGTCAGCGTCAGGCCGCTGCCGCGCCGCCACCGTTCTTGTTGATCAGACGGGGCAGCATACGGAAGCCGACACCGCCCGCGATCATCGTCGCAGCGCCGATGAGCAGGAAGGTCGTACCGGTCGTACCGGTCTCGGCCAGCTCCCCACCCTTGGCCTGCTGCTTGGCCTGGCCAGGAGTGTCAGAGATCTGCTCCTTGCCCTGGCCCGGCTGCTCGGCGGGCTGGGTGTTCTCGTTGTCGGTACCGGTGCCGGTGCCGTCGCCGGTGGTGCTGCCGCTGTCGCCGGTGCTGCCGGAGTTACCGGTGCTGCCGGAGTTACCGGAGTTACCGTTGCTGCCGGAGTTACCGTTGCTGCCGCTGTTACCGGTGCTGCCGGAGTCACCGGTGCTGCCGCTGTCGCCAGTGCTGCCGGAGTCACCGGTGCTGCCGGAGTCGCCAGTGCTGCCGCTGTCGCCAGTGCTGCCGGAGTCACCGGTGCTACCGGAGTCGCCAGTGCTGCCGGAGTCACCGGTGCTACCGGAGTCGCCAGTGCTGCCGCTGTCGCCAGTGGTGCCTTCGTCGCTACCACCGATCTCGCCGCCGCCGATCTCGCCACCGCCGACGTCACCACCGGTGTCGCCACCGGAGTCGCCGCCGGTGTCGCCACCGGAGTCGCCGCCGCCGATGATCCCGCCGATGATGCCGCCGATGATGCCGCCGTCCTGGCCCGCGGTGTCACCCGGGCTGGCCGCGGAAGCAGCGCCGGCAGCGGTGAGCGACGCACCCGCCGCGATCACCGCACCGGCCGCAATGCGCGCTACGCGCAGCCGCGTCTTCTTCGTCATGTGCCTGCTACCCCCAGTAGCTGAACTCGTCAATGGAGCACCGCTGTACGGGGCGACGGCCGATGGGGGGTACCCGAGTCACGGCCCCGCACAGTAGGCAGGCCACTCAATCTCCCCGTTCATACACGCGCCCCAGACATACGCATGCCGCACCCAGCCTTCCCAGTTCTCCCAACATCGTCAAGGTCGAATAAACACTCGATGTCCGAATTGCCGTAAGTTGGGCGTTACATGGACGTACGACTGTGACCTAACCGCCACAACAAAAAACAACCGCCCTCCGAAGAGGGGCAGTTGTTTCCTGTGTTTCCGTGCGACGGAAGCCCTACTTCTCCTGCTGCTTGCGCCAGCGGATCCCGGCCTCCAGGAACCCGTCGATGTCGCCGTCCAGCACGCCGGTCGGGTTGCCGACCTCGAACTCGGTCCGCAGGTCCTTGACCATCTGGTACGGGTGCAGGACGTACGAACGCATCTGGTTGCCCCAGGAGTTGCCGCCGTCGCCCTTGAGGGCGTCCATCTTGGCCTGCTCCTCCTGGCGGCGGCGCTCAAGCAGCTTGGCCTGGAGGACGTTCATCGCGGACGCCCTGTTCTGGATCTGCGAGCGCTCGTTCTGACAGGAGACGACGATGCCGGTCGGAATGTGCGTCAGACGGACCGCGGAGTCCGTCGTGTTGACGCCCTGGCCACCGGGGCCGGACGACCGGTACACATCCACCCGCAGCTCGGACTCGTCGATCTCGATGTGGTCGGTCTTCTCGACGACGGGGAGCACCTCGACGCCCGCGAACGAGGTCTGACGGCGGCCCTGGTTGTCGAACGGCGAGATGCGCACGAGGCGGTGCGTGCCCTGCTCGACCGACAGCGTGCCGTAGGCGTACGGCACCTGGACGGCGAAGGTGGTCGACTTGATGCCGGCCTCTTCCGCGTACGAGGTCTCGTAGAGCTCGGTCTTGTAGCCGTGCCGCTCGGCCCAGCGCAGATACATCCGCTGCAGCTTCTCGGCGAAGTCGGCGGCATCCACCCCGCCGGCTTCGGCTCGGATGTTGACGAGCGCCTCACGGGCGTCGTACTCGCCGGACAGCAGGGTGCGGACCTCCAGCTCGTCCACCGCCTTGCGGACGGAATCCAGCTCCGCCTCGGCCTCGGCACGCGCGTCCTCGTCGGCCTCGGCCTCGGCGAGCTCGAAGAGCACCTCAAGGTCGTCGACGCGGCCGCGCAGCTCCTCGGCCCGGCGCAGCTGGCCCTGGAGGTAGGACAGCCGGCTGGTGATCTTCTGCGCGCTATCGGGGTCGTCCCACAGGGCCGGCGCCGCGGCCTGCTCCTCGAGCACGGCGATATCGGCCCTCATCTTGTCGAGGTCCAGGACGGCCTCGATCGACCCCATGGTCGAGGAGAGGGACTTCAGCTCTTCGGAAACATCGACGACTGCCACGCACCCAGCCTAACGGCTGCCGCCTCCAACGTGTCCTCTGCGCTTTGCCTGAGCCGTCTTTGGCTGTCCCGCCGTGGGGGTTATTCGCCGTTGCGCCTGCGGCGGGCCGGTCCGCTGCGCTTTGCCTAAGCCGCGTTTCCGGCTTTCCCACCGTTGCGCCTGCGGCGGGCCCGTCCGCTGCGCTTTGCCTGGGCCGCGTCTGTGGCTGTCCCACCGTTTGCGCCTGCGGCGGGCTGTTGCCGCTGCGCGGGGCTGTCGGGTGCGGTTCCGGACCTCCGGACTCCGTCCTGCGGTCCGGCCCCTCCCGTTGAGTGTGGGAGAAGACGGTGGAAGTGCACGTAATCGATCACGCGCGCCTTGTGAGCACGATCACAGAGAACTGGACACGAAACACACGCCCCCACCGTCCTCACCACCCACCCACGGGAGGGGACAGCCCGCAGGACGGAGTCCGGAGGGCTGTCACCGCACCCGACAAAACCACGCCCGCCGCAGGCGCAACGGCGACAAACCCCAACGGCGGGACAGCCAGAAACGGCCTGGGCACAGCGCAGCGGCTCGCCGCAGGCGCAACGGCGAGACACCCCCACGGCGGGTCAGCCAAGAACGGCGAGCAACCAAGCCGGCCTAGGTAAAGCGCAGCGGAGGGTCAAGGCCCATCCGGCCCCGACCGATGAACCCCCGGGCGCGCGTCACCCGATTCATCGTCGCCGAAGGCGACCACGCCGACGCCGGCCGCCAAGGCCACCACCGCCGCGGCCGCGCCGAGCCTGATCCGCCGGCGTCGCACCGCCTCCGGCGACGCGTGCCGGGCCGAGCCCGCCCGGGGCTCACCGGCGGCCCGTGGGGCCCGCGCGGTGCCGTGCGCGCCGCCCGCGAGTTCGTCCGGGCCCGGGACCCGCATGCTCGTGTGGGTCTCCCGGTTGGAGTCGGGCACGGCGCCCTGGACGAGCGGCACCGCGCCACGGGGCGGGGTGGCCTCGCCCGGTGCCACCGGGGGGTAAAGCGTTTCCTCGCGTGCCCCGGGGGACGCCGCGCCGTCCTGCTCGTCCTCCGGGTGGTCGCTGTCCGGCTCGTCGATGTCCAGCGGCGGGATACCGGCCAGGCCGGGCAGCAGCTCGCGCAGCCGGGCGGCCAGCTCGGGCGCGCGCAGCCGGGAGGCGGGCGCCTTGGCCAGGCATTGCAGCAGCAGCTGCCAGAGCTCGTCGGGGATGCCGGGCAGCGGCGCGACGCTCTCGGTGACATGGCGGCGCAGTACGGCCCCGGGGTGGCCGCCCCCGAAGGGCGTGAAGCCGGCGAGGAGCTCGTACAGGACGGTCGCCAGCGCGTAGACGTCCACGGAGGCGCGCGGCGGCAGGCCCTCGATGATCTCCGGGGCGAGGTAGTCGGGGGTGCCGATGACCTTGGTCGAGCGAGGCGAGACGGGGGTCCCCCCGGCCGGAGGCTGGGGGAGCGTCCTGCGGGGCGAGTCGACGAGTCGGGCGATGCCGAAGTCGGTGAGCAGCGCGGGGTGCGCGCCACCGGGGCCGAGGGTGCCCTGCATGTCCAGCAGGACGTTTTCGGGCTTGACGTCGCGGTGCACGATCCTGGCGGCGTGCGCGGCGGCCAGCGCATCGGCGACGTCGGCGGCGATGGCGACGGCGGCCTCCGGGGCCATCCGGCGCTCGCGCTCCAGCCGAGTGCGCAGGTCGGTGCCCCGTACGAGGTCCATGACCAGTGCCAGGTCGTTGCCGTCGACGACAAGGTCGCAGACGCCGACGACGTGCGGGTGGTCCAGGCTCAGCAGCGCCGCCCGCTCCTGTACGAAGCGGCCGACGAGCTCCTGGTCGGAGGCGAGATCCTCACGCAACAGCTTGATGGCCACGGCCCCTTCGGGACCCTCGCCCAGCCATACCGTGCCGGCACTGCCGCGACCCAGGATCTGGTGGGCGGTGTACCGGCTGCCGATCTTCCGTGCCAAGACTGCTCCGACGTGTCGGGCCCCCGAGCGTGCCGCGGGGGCTGAAGTTGGCGTCAAAGCTACGCGGGTGCCAGGGGGTTCAGTGCCCTGGTTGGCAGCAACCTTCACTTCTGTGGGGGAAATCGCCCGTGAGAAGTCGACAAATCGATGATGCCGGATGTGGGAGCGACCGCCCGGCCGCTGGGGCACGGGCCGGGCGGAGGCTCACGCTAGAGCTCCGGGCGGAGGCTCACGCTAGAGCTTCAGACCGTTCACCCAGTCCGTCACGTTGTTGACGACGGTCGCGATCTGGTCGAAGTAGCCCTTGGTGGTGCCGATCCACTCCTGGAGCGGTGTCAGCTCCCAGATCAGCCAGCTCGCCACGAACAGGATGATCACGACGAACAGACAGCCCTTGAGGCAGCCCAGCCCGGGAATCTTCATCGGGTTGGCGCTGCGCTGACGGGGCTCACGGCGGGGCCGCTGCTCCGGGGCGGGCGGGCGCTGCGGCTCGTACCGCTGCGGCGGCGGCTCCTGGCGGCGCTGCGGGGCCTGCGGCTGCTGCTGGGCGTACGGCGCGGGGGCCTGCTGCGGGCGGTACTGCGGCGGCCGCTGAGAGGGCTGCTGCGGGGCCGGCCGGCGCTGGGGGCGGCGGCGCAGCGGGTCCTCGTCCGGGTTCAGGTACTGGACCTGGGTCTGCTCGTTGCGGTCACGGGCGGCCCGCATCTGGTTCTCCCACGGGTGGGGCCCCTCGGGCTCCTGCGGTCCACCCTGGGGCGCGCCCGTGGGAATCGGCGGCATGGCACGGGTCGGGTCGCCGCTACCGGGGCCCTGACCTGGGCCACCGGCCGACGGCAGCACGCTGGTCGCCGCGGCCGGGTCGTAGGAGCCCGCGTTGGACGGGAGGACCTGGGTGGGGTCGGCGTCACCGGCGCCCTGGCCCGTCCCGGGAACCGTCGCGGGCGCCGGGTCGGGGGCGAGCAGCGCGGCGACACCGAGCGCGGCCTCCGCCTCGGCCGGGGTGGCGTGCACCCCGACACCCGCCGCTACGGTACGCAGCGCACGGGCGAGGTTCTCCGCGCTGGGACGCTCCTCGGGCCGCTTGCGCAGACAGTGCTCTATGACCGTCCACAGCGGCTCGGGCACCGTGCTGGGACGGCGCGGCTCCTCGCTGAGGTGGCGGTGCAGCACCTCCAGGGCGGTCGCCCCGGCGAACGGCGGACGGCCGGTGACCAGCTCGTACAGCAGGATGCCGGCGCCGTAGATGTCCACTGCGGACGTCTGCGGGCGGCCCTCGGCGGACTCCGGCGCCACATAGGCGGGGGTGCCGACGAATTCGTGGGTGCGGGTCAGGCCCGGGGAGTCGGCGAGCCGTGCGATGCCGAAGTCGGTCAGCATCGGGTGCATCTCGCCGGTGCCGTCCGACCCGGCGAGCAGGACGTTGGCGGGCTTGAGGTCGCGGTGCACCACGCCGTCGGCGTGGCTGACCGCCAGGGCGTCGGCGATCTGCGCGGTGAGCAAAGAGGCGGCGACCGGGCTGAAGGGGCCGTTGTCGCGCAGATAACGGTGCAGGTCAGGGCCGTCGACCAGGTCCATGACCAGCGCCAGCAGATCGCCCTCCACGACGAGGTCGCGGGTACGGACGATGTTCGGGTGGGTGAGCCGCAGCAGGACGGAGCGCTCCCGCAGGAAGCGCATCACCACGTCCGCGTCGTGCGCCAGCTCTTCCTTGAGGACCTTGATCGCGACGGTCTCGCCGGGCTCGCCCGCCACGGCGGCCTCGGCTCCCGCCGTCTCCCGCTGACGCGCACGCCAGACGGTGCCCGTGGCGCCGCGTCCCAGCGGCTCCTCGAGCAGGTACTTGCTGCCTACCGGCCGCACGTCATGCGCTCCCTGGTCGTGGTGGATCTTTGCCCGGCCCGCTGGGTCGGGCCCCTGCCCGCCCGGTCCGGGCGGTCATGGCCCGGCTCGCGGCCCGTCCGCCCCACTGTAGTGCCGTCGAACAAGCCTTCCGGCTCGCCGGCAGGGCGGGGCTTGTGGGGAAGACGTGTGTTCCGGACAGATGGTTGCCCAGGGGGCGGCGGAGGTGCGCGGCTGCGCCCCGCCCGGTCGCGCGCGTCCCCGCAGCTGATCACGACGATCGGAATCCGCCCGTTCACCGCGCGCAAGCAGGCACTTTTTGGCCCTTAGAAGACCAATCAAGATCACGGAGTGACGGTCGACGGGCGTGTTGTCAGTGGCAGGTGCGAGGATGCACCCAGCACGCATGCGGTGGGGGCGCGCGGTCTTTGTCGCGACGTGCACTAGGGACATGTACGTGCCGACGTGCTCGGGTGCGGCGGGGGAGGAAGCGCAAGAGCGCAGCCCCGGCCGGATTCCCCGGCAGAAGGGACCGTTGACGGCGATGCAGATCCGGCTGACCGTCCTCGGGCCGCGCAGCGGCCACACCACACGGGCCTGCGACGTGCTCGTGACGGCCCCCGCCGGGACCGCGCTGGCGTCGGTGGCCGGCTCGCTCGCGGCCTCGGTGGCCGGCTCCGGTGCGGATATCGGCAGCAGAAGCAGCGGGCCCAACGGCGGCGGCAGCGCCCCCGTCGTGCTGTACGCGGGCACCGAACGGCTCGATCCGCAGCGCGCGGCGATCGGTGAGCCGCCGCTGATCGACGGCGCGGTGCTCTCCCTCCAGGGCCCCGGCCCCGCCCCGGCACACGGCCTGCCGCACGGCCCGGCCCGGCTGCGGGTCGTCTCGGGCCCGGACGCCGGCGGCGTCCATCTGCTGCACGGCGGCCAGATCCGTATCGGCCGCTCCGCCGACGCGGACGTCCCCCTCGACGACCCGGATGTCTCCCGGCTGCACTGCGCCGTGACGGTCGAGCCGGACGGCTCCGTGCTCGTCGCCGACCTGCGCTCCACGAACGGCACCGCCGTCGACGGCACCGACCTCGGCGAACGGCCCACCCCGTTGCGGCCCGGCGCCCTGCTGCGGGTCGGCGAGTCGGCCCTGCTCCTCCAGTCGTCCCCCAGCTCCCCGGACCCGGCATTGCAGGCCACGCCCGACGGCGAGGGGCATCTGCGGATCGCCCCGGAGTCGGCGGGCGGGGCGGAAGCGGCGCGCGGCGCCGGTTCCGGTTCCGACGGCTCCGTGCCGGGCTCCGATGCGGCCGCCGCGGCACGGATCGCGGCGGGTCTCGCGGACGGATTCGACCGTTACGGGGCCGCACACGGCTCGCCCGCGTCGCAGACCGCGTCGTCGTACACCCCGGAAGGCGCATACGCCGGAGTGGCCGGCCCGACGGGGCCGCAGTTCTCCCCGCCGTCCGGGCCCACGGAATCCGGTGCCGCCGTGGTGCAGTGGCCCGCCCCGGAAGGCGACCGGCCCGGCGCATACGCCCCCGGCCACCCCGAGAGCGGCGCACGGCATTCGCGGCCCGGCGAGGCCGACAGCGCGACGCCGGCGGGCCACCCGGCCACCCCGGACTCCTGGGACGGCCCGTACGACCCCTATGGCGCCGAGGTGCGGGGAGCCGGGGACGGCCGGGACGCCATCGCACCCCCCTCCCCCGCTTACGCACCGGGGGGCGGGCCGGCCCGCCGGGACACCCCGCTGCGCGGCACCGCACCGGCCGACGCCCCCGCCGGCCACCCCCACCCCACCGAGCCCACGGACCACGGCCACGGATACGGCCCGCCCCAACACGGCGCCTCGGCGGACGGTTTCCGGCCCGGCATCCGGGAGCGGGCCCAGGACGGATCCCCCAAGCTCTCGGCTCCGCTCGAACAGGGGGGACCCCCATCCGGCGCGCAGGATCTGACGCACGGCGGGCAGCAGGCGCTGGCGCCCGCCGACGCGGTGTCCCGTAAGGGCGCGCGGCGAGGCGGCATCGGCGCCTGGGCGCGGCGGCTGGCCGGCGGCCGCTCCGCGGTGGAACCGGCCGCCGCCCCGGCGCCGATGCCACCGCCGGTCACCGGCCTGACGCCCGAGCCGCCCCCGCCGGCCACCGCAGAGGCCGCCGCGTCCCCGTCGGCCGCCGCACACGAACGCTGGCCGGATGCCGCCGCGATCCTCCTGACGGCGCTCGGCCCGGGCCCCCGACTCTGGGAACGCGGTCAGGACCACCCCGACGCGCTGACCGTCCGGCTCGGGACCGCCACCAAGGCCGGCGGCCGGACCGCCGTGCCCGTCACCGTCGAGCTGCGCCGGGCGGGCTCCCTCGGTCTCGCCGGGCCCCGCGCGCGGCTGACCGGCCTGGCCCGCTCCGCCGTCGCCCAGCTCGCCGCCCTGCACTCCCCCGGCGCCCTCGACATCGTCCTGATCAGCGCGGACCGTGCACGCAGCACCGAAGAGCGGATCGCGGACTGGTCCTGGCTCGGCTGGCTGCCGCATGTCCGCCCGGCGCACGGCCAGGACTGCCGGCTGCTGCTCGCCTACGACAAGGAGCAGGCTTCGGCCCGTACGGCCGAGCTGGTGCGGCGGCTGGACGACGGCCCGCTGGGCCCCGGCTGGCCCAGCGCCGACCGCGCCGAGGTCGCCTCCGCCGCCGCCCGCCACCAGGGCCCGTACACCCTCGTGATCGTCGACGGCGACCTCGGCTCGTCGGCGCTGCGCGAGACCGCGGCCCGGCTGGCGTCGGGCGGCCCGGCGGCCGGCATCCACCTGATCTGCCTGGCGGAGACCCCGGCCGCCTCCCCCGTCTTCCCCCTGGCCTCGACGTACGAGGCGGCCCGGGCGGCGTCGCCCGCCTTCGGCGAATGCGGGGCGGTGGCGGTGCTCAGCGGCGATGTCGCCACCGCGCTGCGCGTCGTGCAGCCCGGCTCCGGGCCGAACGGCACGGTCGCCACGCTGGACGCGGTCTCCGGCGCCTGGGCCGAGCGGTTCGCCCGCGCACTGGCACCGCTGCGCGAGGCTGAAGCCACGGCCACGGTGGGCGGCCGTACGGTGCACCGCGCGACCGTCCCACTGCCCGATTCCGCCCGGCTGCTGGACGAGCTGGGGCTGGCCCGGGCCACCCCCGCGTCCCTGATGGCCCGCTGGGCCGCCGCCATGGACACCGACCGCCCCAGCGCCGCCGCAGTCCTCGGCGCGGGCCCGCACGGCCCGCTGGCCGCCGACCTCGCCGCCGACGGCTCGCATCTCCTCCTGGAGGGCGCAGCGGCCACCGGCAAGACCGAGCTGCTGCGTTCGCTGGCCGCCTCGCTCGCCGCCGCGGACCGCCCGGATCTGCTGTCGATGGTGCTGGTGGACGGCGGCGGCAGCGAGCGCGGCGAGGGCCTGCGGGTATGTACGGACCTGCCGCATGTCACGACGTATCTCGCGGCCTCCGACCCGGTCCGGATGCGGGAGTTCGCGCAGGCACTGTCCTCGGAGCTGAAGCGGCGCACGGAAATACTGGCCGGGACGCCGTTCGCCGAGTGGCGCGCCAAGCATCTGCCGGCCCCGCGGATCATCGCGCCGCGCCGTTCGACCGAAGGCGATGACGGAACGCAGGAACAGATCACTCTCCGTAATCGTTGCCGGAACAAAGGAGGCGACGCAGCGGCGGACTCGTCGAGTACAGGCACCCTGCGCCTACGGGCCGTACCCAGCGGGTCGCCCGCCGAGGACGGCTCGGAAGCTGCAGCGCCGATGCCGCGCCTCTTCGTGCTCGTCGACGACTTCGACGCCCTGGTGTCCCCGGCCCTGGGCAGTACGGGCCGGCCGGCCGCCGGTTCCGTCGTGCGCGCTCTGGAGGCGGTCGCCCGGGACGGTGCGCCGCTGGGCGTCCACCTGATCGCCGCGACCGGCCATCCGGACCGCACGGCCGACACCGCCACCAGCGAACGCGCCGGTCTGCGCGTCCAGTTGGGCGCCGCCGCCGATCCGTCCGAGCCGGTGCCGCCGGGCCGCGGGCGGTTGCACCGGGCGGAGGACGGCTCCTCGACCCCGTTCCAGGCGGGCCGGGTGACCGGCCGGATACCCCGGACGTCCACCCTGCGGCCGACGGTCGTCCCGCTGGAGTGGCAGCGGATGGGCGACCCGCCGGCCCGGCGCCCGCTGCGCGAGCTGGGCAACGGCCCGACGGACCTGGCCCTGCTGGCCAGCGCCCTGCAACGGGCCGCCGAGTCCTCGAAGGCGCCGTCCGCCCCGCCCCTGCTGTGAGCCGAGGACGACACCGGGTAGGTGCCGTGTGCGACACCTCGTAAGCGCCGTGTGCGACACCGCGTACGTGGCGAACGCGGCACCTACCCCGCGTACGTGCCGAGCGCGACACCGCGTACACGCTGCCGTCTGCCGCCCGCCTCGCCACCCGTAACAGCCCCATCACAAAAGCCCAGTTGGCGCGGAACGCGGTATTGCGGCCCCAGTGATCGAGGCGTAGGACTGTCGCACACGACAGCGCCACCGCACGGCACAGCACCACCGCACCTGGTACGGCACGCGGCGACAAGGGGCTACGGGGATGCGCACACGAAACGACCGCACGGCTGCACGCGCCACGGCCTGCCTGGCGGCGGCCGTCGCGCTCTCCCTCTCGCTGACCGCCTGCGGCAGCGGCGGCACGAAGGACGACGGCGGCGACGACAACGGCGGCAAGGGCGCCAGTACCGCCCGCACCGTCCAGCTGCCCCGGCTCGACGGCCAGAAGCTCCAGGTCACCGCGGTCTGGACGGGCGCCGAGCGGGAGAACTTCGTCAAGGTGCTGGACGAGTTCGAGCGGCGCACCGGCGCCAAGGTCGACTTCGTGCCCAGCGGCGACGACATGGCCGGTTTCGTCGGCTCCAAGATCGCCGGTGGCGGCCCGCCGGACATCGCGATGCTCCAACAGGTCGGCGTGCTCAACGAGTTCGCCCGGAAGGACTGGCTCAAGCCGCTCGGGACGGGCGCGAAGGCGCAGCTCGCGAAGAACTACACCAAGGGCTGGCAGGACCTCGGCGCCCACAAGGGCACGCAGTACGGCGTCTACTTCAAGGCCAGCAACAAGTCGCTGGTCTGGTACAACACCAAGGCGTTCGACGACGCGGGCGCACAGGAGCCGAAGACCTGGCCGGACTTCCTGAAGGCGGCGCAGACCATCTTCGAGTCGGGCGTCGCGCCGGTGTCGGTCGGCGGCTCGGACGGCTGGACGCTGACCGACTGGTTCGAGAACATCTATCTCTCCCAGGCGGGCCCGGAGAAGTACGACCAGCTGGCACAGCACAAGATCAAGTGGACTGATCCGTCCGTCAAGAAGGCGCTGACCAGCCTCGGCCAGCTCTTCGGCCGTAAGGATCTGCTCGCGGGCGGCAATTCCGGGGCTCTGCAGACGGACTTCCCGACATCCGTCACCCAGACGTTCAGCGGGGACACCCCGAAGGCGGCGATGGTCTCCTCGGCAGACTTCGCCGCCGCCAATGTCGCCCAGACCAAGGCCAAGGTCGGTACGGACGCCAAGGTCTTCCCGTTCCCTGCGGTGGGCGCCAGGTCCCCCGTGGTGACCGGCGGCGATGTGGCCGTCGCGCTCAAGGACGGCAAGGCCTCGCAGGCGCTGCTGACGTTCCTGGCGTCGACGGACGCCGCCAAGATCTGGGCGCAGGCCGGCGGGTTCATCTCGCCCAACAAGGAGCTGGACCAGGCCGCGTACGCCGATGATGTGATGCGGGAGATCGCCAAGGCGCTGATCGCGGCGGGCGACGACTTCCGCTTCGACATGTCCGACCAGGCGCCCGCCGGGTTCGGCGGCAAGCCGGGCCAGGGCGAGTGGAAGGACCTGCAGGACTTCCTGAAGAACCCCAAGGACATCGCGGGCATCCAGGCCCAGCTGGAGAAGGACGCCGCCAAGTCGTTCGGGCAGTGACGCCGGCGGCTCTGGCTCCGGCACTCACTCCGACCACCTCGACCGGGACCGGGGGACCGTCACGATGAGCGCCTTACCGGGCAGAAAGCCCCGAACAAGAAGAGAGCGCCGCACCGGCACCGAGCGCAAGGGCCTCAGACCCCAGGGCCCCAAGCGCAAGAGCCTCATGGGCACCCGGCCCTGGGTCGCGGCGGCCTTCCTGCTGCCCGCCCTGGTGCTGCTCGGCGCGCTGGTCGTCTATCCCATCGTCTTCTCCGTGTACCGCAGCCTCTTCGACACGTCCGGCGACGGTTTCGTGGGGCTCGGCAACTACGGCGAGATGTTCTCGGACGAGGGCATCCGTACCGCGCTGAAGAACAACGTCATCTGGGTGGTGGTCGCACCGGCCGTGTCGACGGCCCTGGGGCTGATCTTCGCCGTGCTGACCGAGCGGATCCGCTGGGGCACCGCCTTCAAGCTGGTCGTCTTCATGCCGATGGCGATCTCCATGCTGGCGGCCGGGATCATCTTCCGGCTGGTCTACGACCAGGATCCGGAGCGGGGCGTCGCCAACGCGGTGTGGGTGAGCGTGCATGACACCTTCGCCGAACCGGCGCCGTTCCCGGGTGCCAAGCCGCGGCCCAACGCGGACCTCAAGCCGTCCGGCGGCGGCGCGTTCACCACGAAGACGGCCGTACGGGCCGTGCCCCAGGGGTCTCCGGCGAATCTGCCGCTGGTCGCCGTTCAGCAGGACGACGTACGGGACGCGGAACCGGCGGCCGCAGCCAAGCCGCGGCCGGGCAGCATCACGGGCACCGTCTGGCTGGATTTCACCCGCGGTGGCGGCGGCCGGCTCAACGTCATCGACGGAAACGAGAAAGCCCTGGCGGGGCTGAAGGTCGAGGCGGTCAAGGGCGGACAGGTGGTCGCTTCGGCGACGACGGCGGCCGACGGGACGTACGCGCTGCCCGCCGACAAGGCCGACGGCGCCCTGCTCAGGCTCCCCGCCACGAACTTCGCCGCGCCCTACCACGGCGTCGACTGGCTCGGCCCGGTGCTGGTCACGCCCGCCATCATCGGCTCGTACGTCTGGATGTGGGCCGGTTTCGCGATGGTGCTGATCGCGGCCGGTCTGGCGGGCGTACCGCGCGAGCTGCTGGAGGCGGCGCGGGTGGACGGCGCGGGCGAGTGGCAGGTCTTCCGCCGGATCACGGTGCCGCTGCTGGCGCCCGTCCTGGTGGTTGTGCTGGTCACCCTCATGATCAATGTGTTGAAGATCTTCGACTTGGTCTACATCATCGCGCCCGGCTCCAGCATCAGGTCCGCCAATGTGCTCGCTCTCCAGCTCTTCCAGTCGTCGTTCGGCACGGACGTCGACGAGGGCCTGGGCAGCGCGATCGCCGTATTCCTGCTGCTGCTCGTGCTGCCGGTGATGTACGTCAATCTCCGGCGCATACGGAAGGAGCGTCGCCGATGACGACCGTGGAGGGTGCCATTCCGGGCGAGCGCAGGGCCGGTGCCGGCCGCGTACCGGCCAAGCAGCCGCTGGCCACCCGCATCGCGGCCCGGACCGGTGGCGGCGTGCTGCGGATCTTCCTCGTCCTCGTCGCGCTCTTCTGGCTGATGCCCAGTGTCGGGCTGTTGCTGTCCTCACTGCGCAGCCCGCAGCAGATCGGTGAGTCCGGCTGGTGGCAGGTCTTCAGTCAGCCGGCGCAGATCACGTGGGACAACTACAGCCAACTGCTGGGCAACGAGAAGGTGATGGGCTCGCTGCTGACCACCGCGGCGATCACCGTGCCGGCGACGGTGCTGGTGGTCGTCATCGGGTCGCTGGCCGGCTACGCCTTCGCCTGGATGGACTTCCCCGGCCGCGACGGCTGGTTCATGGCCGTCGTCGGGCTGCTGGTCGTCCCCGTCCAGGTGGCGCTGATCCCGGTGGCCAAGCTGTTCGGTGCGGTCGGGCTCTTCGAGACGACGGCCGGGGTGATCCTCTTCCATACGGCCTTCGGGCTGCCGTTCGCGGTGTTCCTGCTGCGGAACTTCTTCGCGGAGATCCCGCGTGAGCTGCTGGAGGCGGCCCGGCTGGACGGGGCGGGCGAGCTGCGGGTCTTCACCCGGGTGGTCATGCCGCTGGGCGGCCCGGCGATCGCCTCGCTCGGCATCTTCCAGTTCCTGTGGGTGTGGAACGACATGCTGATCGCGCTGATCTTCGCGGACAGCGGGAATCCGCCGGTGACCGTCGCCCTTCAGCAGGAGGTGCGGCAGTTCGGCAACAACATCGATGTGCTGGCGCCCGGGGCGTTCGTCTCGATGGTGGTGCCGCTGATCGTCTTCTTCGCCTTCCAGCGGCAGTTCGTGTCCGGTGTGATGGCCGGGGCGGTGAAGTGAGTCCGGCGCGGTCAAGTGATTCCGGCGCGGCCCGGTAAGTCCGGCACGGCCCGGTAAGTCCGGCACGGCCGAGTGGGTCCGCGCGGCGAGGCGGGAGAAGGCGCGCTGACGTCGGAGACGTAAGAGACATGTGAATCCCGGTCCCGCCGGGCTCCGCGCCATCTTCCGTTCACTTTTCTCCCCCTACGATGCGACCGATGACGGTCACCCCGTGACACGCATGGTGCGGCGGGGCCCGTGCGGCGCCCTGCCCCGATGGGACACCTCCCAGGCCCTTGAGGCCATGGAGGAGGGCCGCGCCCGTGCGCGACCGGCCACGGCGCCGGCCGCATCGACAACTGCAGAAATGCCAGAGCGACAACTGCAGAAACTCAGCAGACATCCCCGCGTCGCCACATCGCCATAGATTCCCGACCGTCTGGAGACGGACCGCACATGACTGCCCTCACCGCAGACCAGAGTGCCGAACAACTCCCGTGCCCCACCCGGCTGTCCGATGTCAAAGGCTGGTTCTTCACCGCTGACCAGCTGCTCTTCGACTGGTTCCTGGCCCATCAGGAGGACCGGTCCGAGTCGGGCGACCTGCTGGAACTGGGCGCGTACATGGGCAAGAGCGCGATCTTCCTCGGGGCGCGGCTGCGTGCCGACGAGCGGTTCACGGTCTGCGATCTCTTCGACTCCCCCGCCGAGGACGCCTCCAACTCCAAGGAGATGAAGAAGTCCTACGCGACCCTGACTCGCCGTGCTTTCGAGGCCAACTACCTCTCGTTCCATGAGGAGTTGCCCAGCATCGTCCAGGGTCTCAGCTCGATCGTCCGCGACCATGTCGAGGACGACACGGTGCGCTTCGCGCATATCGACGCGTCGCATCTGTATGAGCATGTGCACGGCGACATCCTGGCGGTCCGTGAGCTGCTCACCGAGAACGGCGTCGTCGTGATGGACGACTACCGCGCGGAGCACTGCCCGGGTGTGGCCGCCGCGACCTGGCAGGCGGTGGCCAACGAAGGCCTGCGCCCCATCTGCATCACCGGCACCAAGTTCTACGGGACGTGGGGCGACCCGGAGCCGCTGCGGAAGGCGCTGCTGGAGTGGCTGCAGACCCGCAAGGACGTCTGGCACGAGGTGCAGTACGTCAATGACGCCCCGCTGATCCGGCTGAGCGCCAAGGGCGCCAAGGAGCCCGCGCACCCGGTCTCCCGCCACCGTGCCCGCGCGACGGAACGTCCGGCGGCCCGGGCCCCGAAGGCCTCCGCGGCACGCCCGGCGCCCGGTCCGCGCCGCAGTCCGCTGCGTACCGTCGCACGGAACGTCCTGCCGCCGGTCATCACCAAGGCGATCGTGGCCGCCCGTAAGAAGTCCCGTACGGCGGGCCGCTGACCAACGGGTGCGTGGGCCGGTGTTCCGCCGGTCCACGCACCGCGAGCCAGAAGGCACATCGGGCTTACTCGTCTAGTGCCTCGGCACCTGCCCCACCAGCACGAACGCATTGCGGCGCAGCAGCTTCCCGGCCGGGCGCGGCAGCGGGTGGGAGTAGGTACGCCGTACGGCGAGCCCGGCGGACTCGGCGAAGGCGCGCAGCAGTGTGAAGTCGGTGAAGCGTCCCATCAGTCCAGCCGGGTCGCCGCGGTGCCCGGCCTCCTGCGGGGTGATCAGTACGACGGCGCCGCCGGGCCGGACGTAGGGGAGGTAGGCCCGCAGCAGGCCCTCGACCTGCTCATCGTCCAGGTGCTCCAGGACGTGCGCGGACAGCAGCGTGTCGAAGGCGCCGGGCCGGGCGTGCGGGCTCGCGAGGAAGGCGTCGGCCGTGTAGGCGGTGAGGCCGCGGTCCCGGCACAGCTCCACCGACCGCGGGTCGTGGTCCACCCCGACGCTGCCGGGTGCGCACCCGGCGAGTGTGCCGCCGGTGCCGCAGCCGATCTCCAGCACCCGCCCGGGGCCGATCCGTCGCAGGTGCCGGCGGTAGGACGGGCGGCGTCTGACGGGCAGGGGCCGCGTGGCGCCGGCGCGTTGTGGGGTCGGGAGCCGGGCGGTGGACGCGTGTGGCGCGGTGGCGCTGGCGTCCGCGAGGTGCGTGGCAGGCGCCGCGTCGTCGACGGCGGGCGCGGCGGCTTCGGGGCTTTCGGCGGCTGAGCTGGAGGTTCGGCCGGGCATCGGGTCGCCTCACCTTTCCTGGGAGCACGAATTTCCCACCACGGTCTACGGCATCGGGCCGGGCCGCGCGCTCACGGCGCGCCGACCCGCCCGCGGCCACTCCCCGGCATGGCGGCGGCCCCTCCGAGCGGCCCCGGCCCGTCGTCGTACGGGCCGCCGCGCTTCCTCACCCTTTCAGCGCAGAACCGGTGACCGCGTCGCCGATGGGCGAGTTGAACGGCCCGTCCCGGGTCTTCGAACGGACCCGTCCCTGTTTTCGGCTGTCCGGAAAGGCCTGGTCCGCACGTATGAAGCCTCGGCTCACGGTTGTCGTCCCGGTCCATCGCATCGAGGGTTCCGAGCGGAACGCGGAGGAGTGCCTGGAGTCGGTGGCGGCGCAGACGCTGACCGAGCTGGATGTGGTGATGGTGGACGACGGGTCCGGAGCGGGGTCCGGCGAGGGTACGCCGGACGAGTCCTCGGAGCCTCCTGGGCTCGTCGGGACCACCGGAGGCTCCGCCCTCGCCCGCCGGTTCGCCGACCGGGACCCGCGGTTCCGGATCGTCCGTCATACCGGCGGCCACGCCCCCGGGGCCGCGGCCGTTCCCGGCACCGGTGCCGCCCGCAACACCGGTGCCCGGTACGCCTATCCGCACACCGACTACCTCGCGTTTCTCGACCCCGACGATGTGCTGCTGCCGCGCGCGTACGAGGACCTGACCGGCCTGCTGGACAGGTCCGGCGCGGACTTCGCGACCGGCAACGTCTACCGGCTGGGCGCGGACGGCCGTAGCCAGTCCCCGTACCACCCCGCCGCCCGCGGCACCGCGCTGCGCACCCACATCACCGAAGACCTCACCCTGCTCTCCGACCACTTCGCCCGGAACAAGGTGTTCCGCCGCACCTTCTGGGACCGGCATGAACTCGCCTTTCCTGAGGGCGAGTTGTGTGAGGACGCGGCGGTGACGCTGCCCGCGCACTTCCTCGCCGACGCGGTCGACGTCCTGCACGAGCACGTCTGCTACTGGCGCCTCCCGGAAGGGCCGGTCCGCCACCGCCGGATCGACGTCCAGGGCGTACGGGACCGGTTCGCGGCGATCGCCGGCGTCCGCCGCTTCCTCACCGACCCGGCCCGCACCCGCCGGCGCGGGTACCTGGACGACTACGACCGGTCGGTACTCACCGACGGGCTGCCGGAGCTCATCGAGGCGCTGCCGGCGGCCACGCCGGAGTGCCGGACCGCGTTCCTGGAGGGCGCCCGCGACTTCCTCGCCCGGGTCGACCCGCGGCTGTTCCCCGCGCTCCCCGTGGAGCTGCGGATGCGCTGGTATCTGGTCCGCGCCGGACGGCTCGCGGACCTGCTCAGGCTGCTCGCGCACGAGGCACGCAACCCGGCCGGCTTCAAGGTCACCGGGCCGCCACTGCGCAAGCGCGCCGTCCTGCCGCTCTCGCCGCCGCTCGATCTGCCGCCGGGCGTGACCCGGCTGGAGCGTTCCGACTTCCCCGTGCGGGCCCGGGTCCAGGAGGCGGTGTGGCGGGACAGCGCGCTGCTACTGCGCGGCTGTGCGTATATCCGCAACCTGGACGCCGCGACCCGGCACGGCTACCTCAGGACGGCGGTGCTCGCGCAGGGGCGGCGCCGGATCCTGTTGCCGCTGCGCCCGGTGGCGATGCCGGAGGCCACCGCCGAATCCGGTCAGGAGCAGCACTGTTACGACTGGTCGGGCTTCGAGGTCACGCTCGATCCGGGCCGGCTGCGCAGGGGCGGGCGCTGGGAGGAGGGCGACTGGACGGTCGGAGTGATCGTCGCGTCGGCGGGGGTGGTGCGGGCCGCGGCGCTGCGCGCGTCGGACAGCGGGTCGGGCGCGGCGCCGTGCGCGTACGAGCCGGGCGGGGACGGCGGCTCCGATGACGATGCGGACGTACGGATCACGCCCTGGTACGCGGACGGGCGGCTGCGGCTGTCGGTGGAGCGGCGCACGCGCCGGCTGGCCGGACGGCACTCGGCGGCGGCCGGCGCGCTGGATCTGACCGTCACGGCGCCCGGCCCGGCCCCGGTGGCCCTGCGGCTGACGCACCAGGGCACGGGCACGGTCGTGTCGTTCCCGGTGGAACGCGGCGAGGTGACGCGGGACGCGGCGTATCCCCGGGCGGACCGGGAGGAGGCGACACACCGTCAGCTCCCCGGACTCCCCCGCCTCACCGTCCGCGTCCGTCTCGACGCGCTCGCCGCCGCGCGGCCCACCCGTGACGGCGCGCCGCGGGCGATCCCGCCCGCGGACACCGAGACCTGGGCGCCGGAGCTGGTCCTGCCGGACGGCGGCACGGATGCCATCGCGTGCCCGCCCGCGCTCGCGCCCGTCGCGTATCCGCTCTCGCCCGGCCGTGAGCTGGTCGTGGCGGCCACCGCGGCCGGGAACCTCGTCCTGCACGACCGCACCCCGCAGCCGTTCCTGGACCGCGTCATCTGGCGGGCGGACGGCACGCTGCTGGTGGCGGGCACGTTGCCGGACGCCGCGCCGCACGCCACCGAACTCGTCCTCAAACACGCGGCGCACGCCGCCGAGGCGGCCTTCCCCGCCACCCACGACGACGGCCGATTCCACTGCGCGCTGCCGCTGGGCGCGCTCCCGTCGCTCGCCGGGACGGTACCGCTGCGCGAGGGCCGCTGGACGCTGCATCTGCGCGAACACGGCGCGGCCGGCTCGCCCCTGGACGCCCCGGTCCGCTTCGCGCCCACCGTCTTCGAGGGGCTGCCCGCCTCCCGTACGGTCCACGGCAAGCCGCTGGTCCTCGACCGGCACCGGCACGACGAGGCGTTCGTGGCGGCCGGCCCCGCGGTGCCCGCGACGGACCGCGGTCCCTACCGCCGCCGGGTGCTGCGCGAACAGCACTACCCGCTGCACCGCACCCGTCCGCTGCGCGACACCGTGCTCTACAGCAGCTTCGGCGGCCGCGCGTACGGGGACTCGCCGCGCGCCGTGCACGAGGAACTGGTGCGCAGGGGGCTGGATGTGGAACATCTGTGGGCGGTGCGCGACGGGCAGGCCGCGGTGCCGGGGACCGCCCGCGCGGTGACGGTGGGCAGCGCCGAATGGCACGGCGCGCTGGCGCACAGCCGCTGGGTCGTCGCCAACACCCACCTGCCCGCCTGGTTCACCCGCCGCGACGGGCAGACGGTCGTCCAGACCTGGCACGGCACCCCGCTCAAGCGGATCGGCGCCGACCTGGCCGGCACGCTGTGCGCCGGACTGTCCCATCTGGCGCCGCGGCCGCGGCTCAGCCGGCAGTGGAGCGTACTGCTGTCGCCCAACGCGCACAGCACACCGGTGCTGCGCTCCGCGCTCGGCTACTCCGGCGAGCTGCTGGAGACCGGACTGCCGCGCACCGACGCCCTGTTCGCCGCCGACCGCGACCGGGCCACGGCGGCCGTACGGGCACAACTCGGCATTCCGCCGGGCAAGAAGACCGTGCTGTACGCGCCGACGCCGCGCGATGATCTGGCGTACGACGCGGGACACCACCGGATGCATCTGCCGCTCGATCTCGATACGGCCCGGCGGGCGCTGGCCGACGATCACGTTCTGCTGGTCCGCAGCCACCCTCTGGTGGCCGACCGGCTGCCGGCCCACCATGCGCCGTTCGCCCTGGACGTCTCCGCCCACCCGGACGCCACCGAGCTCCTCATGGCCGCGGACGTCCTCGTCACCGACTACTCCTCCCTGGCCGCCGACTTCGCGAACACCGGCCGCCCGATGCTCTTCCTGACGCCCGACCTGCCGCACTACCGCGACACCCTGCGCGGCTTCACCCTCGACTTCGAGGCCCGGGTGCCGGGCCCGCTGCTGGCCTCGACCGGTGAACTGATCGACGCGCTGGGCGACTTGGATGCCATCGCGGCGGCCGGCGAGGACGCGTACGCGGACTTCCGGCAGACCTTCTGTCACCGGGACGACGGCGGTGCGGCGGGCCGGGTCGCGGACCTGCTGACGGAATAGGCACGTTCCTGCAGGCGGAGCGGGCGCCGGGCCGGGCGCGGGCGATTGCGCGCATTTCGGCACCGCCCGTATCGGCATCGTGCGGCGGTCGCGTCGTTACAGCATGTGCAGGCGTCCTCACGGACCTGCACACCCGAGCCCGGCATTCCGGTCTGTCACGAGAGGGCAATGACGTGGAAAACCGTGGCGAAGGGGGCAACCGCGCAGCGGGATTCACCCTCCTCCCAGAGGAAAAGGGACCGGATCCCGCTCGTGCCAAGAGATGCTGTCGACACGAAATGTAGATGTAGTGACTGTGAAAGAAGCCCTTGAGCCGCAGCCTGGGCCCACCATCACGCCAACCGCTCAGGTCAGCATCGTCGTCATCGCCTTCAACGATGCTGTCCATGTCTCCGATGCGGTGCGTTCCGCACTCGCGCAGGGGACCTCTGGGGAGATCGTCACCGAAGTGATCGCGGTGGACGACGCCTCCACCGACGGCACCGGCGCCGCCCTGGACGCCCTCGCCCGTACCGAGCCGCGGCTGCGGGTCCTGCACCGCACCGAGAACAGCGGCGGCTGTGGCACCCCGCGCAATGACGGGCTGCGCGCCGCCACCGGGCGCTTTGTGATGTTCCTGGACAGCGATGACGTGCTGCCCCCGGGTGCGGCCGAGGCGCTGCTGGCCGCCGCGCTCCGGCACGACGCCCCCGTGGTGGCCGGCGCCTGCGTACGCCGCGAGCTGCCCGCACACCGCGACGTCCCCTGGCAGCCCGCGCTCTACCGCGAGGCAGCGGTGCACGGCTCACCGGAATCCAGCCCCCAGCTGGTCCGGGACACCCTCTGCGTCAACAAGCTCTACGGCCGGGCGTTCCTCACCGAGAACGCCATCGCCTTTCCCGAGGGCCGCTTCACCTACGAGGACTTCGTCTTCACCGCGCGGGTGCTGGCCGCGGCCCCACGGATAGTGACGATCCCGCACCACGTCTACATCTGGCACGTCCGCCGGGCCGCCGCCAAGCAGTCCATCTCCCTCGACCGCAAGGACGTCACCAACTGGCAGGCGCGGATCGACGCGCACCGCACCAGCGTGCGGATCTTCCAGGACGCCGGGCACAAGGCGCTGGCGCACGCCGCGAACACCAAGTTCCTCGACCATGATCTGCGGATGTACGTCCGTGAGCTGCACACCCGCGGCGCGGACTACCGGGCCGAGTGGTGGGGGCTGACCCGGGACTACCTGGCCGGCTTCGACGAGGCCGATCTGCGCGCGGCGCGCGCCCCGGCCCGCTGGCTGGCCCGGGTCGTACTGGCCTCCCCGGCGCCGCGCGACCTGGAGCGCCTCACCCAGCTCGCGGCCCGGCCGGGCCGTCTGCTGCCGCCGTACGCGGAGGCCCGGGGCGGCGCGGTGTGGTCCGAGGACCTGCCCGAGGTCGAACTGGACGCGCTCGGCACCAAGCCGATGCACCGGCTGCCGGTGACCATCGACGCGGAGCCGGTCATCGGCGCCCGCAGCGTGCTGCGGCTGCGCGTCCACGACATGTACGGGCGCCTGGCCGCGGCCGAGCCGCTGAGCATCGACATCGAGCTACGGCGCCGTGCCGACGACCGGCGCGGCCCGGTCCACACCGCCGCGCTGACGGCGTACCCGGCCCCCTCCGCTTCCGGCGCCTCCTGGACCGCAGAGGTAGTGCTGGATCTCCCGGCCCTGCTGGAACGTGGCGGGCCCCGCCGACGCTGCGCCGACCCCGAGCCCTGGGACCTGATGGCCCAGGTGAGCTGCGCGGACGGCGCCAGCTTCCGCGCCTCGCTGCGCGCGACGGGACCGGGCCTGCGCCGCCGGGTGCTGCCCAACCGGCGGCACCTCCTGCTGCTGGTGCAGCCGTACGCGACAACGGGCGGCGCGCTGTCCCTCCGGGTCGCGTCCGGCCTGCGCAGCGTGTGGCGCATCGCCGCCCGCCGCCTGCGCCTCTGAGCCGCTCCCCACCTCCTTCACCCCTTCCCTTCCACCGAGCCTAGGATTGGCGCTATGTCTTACTTGATCACGGGTGGTGCCGGGTACATCGGCGCCCATGTCGTACGGGCCCTGCGACAGGCGGGCGAGACGGTCGTCGTCCTGGACGACCTGACATCGGGCGTACGCGCCCGGATCCCCGCGGACGTCCCACTGATCGTCGGCTCCACCCTCAACCGCGCGCTGCTCGACGACACCATCGCCGAGCACGGCATCACCGATGTCGTCCACCTGGCCGCCAAGAAGCAGGTCGGCGAGTCCGTCGAGATGCCGCTGCACTACTACCGCGAGAACGTCCACGGCCTCCAGACCCTCCTGGAGGCGATGGCCGCGGGCGGCGTCGGCCGCTTTGTCTTCTCCTCCTCGGCCGCCGTCTACGGCATGCCGGACGTCGACCTGGTCACCGAGGACACCCCCTGCGCGCCGATCAACCCGTACGGCGAGACCAAGCTCGTCGGTGAGTGGATGGCCCGCGCGGCCGGCCGGGCGCACGGCATCAGCACCGCCTGCCTGCGCTACTTCAACGTCGCCGGCGCGGCCACCCCCGAACTGGCCGACACCGGGGTCTTCAACATCGTCCCCATGGTCTTCGAGAAGCTCACCGAGGGCGCCGCCCCACGTATCTTCGGCGACGACTACGACACCCCCGACGGCACCTGCGTCCGCGACTACATCCATGTCGCCGACCTCGCCGACGCCCATGTGGCGGCCGCCCGCAAGCTCGCCGAGCCGGGTCCGGTACGCGATCTGACCCTGAACATCGGCCGCGGTGAAGGCGTTTCGGTACGCGAGCTGATCGATCTGATCACCGCACTCACCGGCCACGAGGGCGTCACCGCCGAGGTCACCCCGCGCCGCCCCGGCGACCCGGCCCGGGTGGTCGCCGCCGCCGACCGCATCACCGGGGAACTGGGCTGGAAGGCCCGTCACGACGTCCGCGACATGATCACCTCGGCCTGGGAGGGCTGGCAGTACCACCATTCGGCACGCTGAGGACCGGCGGTGCCCGGCCGTGCGATGCCCCGCTGCCCCGGGAAATCACTCCACTCACCCGCCGAGCAAAACAGACAATTGAGATATTTGCCGTAAAGTGAGGTCTCGCTGATCTTGTCGTAGCGCCGGCGGGGCAGGGAGAACGCGGCAACAGTGAGACCGATCATCAGGCGCCTGGCCGCACCGGGGCTCGCGGCACTGCTGTCCATGGGGGCGTACTGCCTGGCGCTGGCGCTCCACGGCAGCTATCCGTTCGGCGCCCGCTCACGCGCCGTCAACGACCTGGGCAATCAGTTCGTCCCGTTCCACGCCCGGCTGTGGGACCTGCTGCACGGCACCACCAGCGGCGATCTGTTCTTCAACTGGAGCAGCGGCTACGGCGTCCCGTTCCTGGCCGACTTCTTCAGCTACCTGATGAACCCGTTCTCCTGGCTCGTCGGGTTCTTCCCGCGCGCGCTGACCGACTTCCCGGTCTTCCTGGTCACACTGCTCAGCATCGGCCTCGCCGCCGCCCTGATGGCCGTCTTCCTCGGCCGGCTGCGGCCCGGCCCGGCCTGGCTGCGGGCGCTGCTCGCGGTGGGCTACGGCCTGTGCGGCTGGGTGGTGAACGACGGTCACGCGGACCCGATGTGGATGTGGGGCCTGGTCGCACTGCCGATGACCGGCATCGCCGCCGACTGGTGTCTGCACCGGCGGCGCTGGGTGGCCGGCACCCTGCTCATCGGCCTCTCCTGGGTCGGCAACTTCTATACGGCGGCGATGGCCACCCTCGCGATGGTGCTGGTCCTGGGCCTGCGGCTGGCACTGGCCACCGGCCGCCGACCGCAGTCGGCCGGCGCGGCCCCGCGGCGGGGGCGCGCGGGGCCCCCCCCGAAACCGCGGGGGGGGGCCCGCCCCGCCCCCCCCCCCCAACCC
>NZ_JBFAIP010000010.1:0-142005 GCF_040654775.1 Streptomyces sp. NPDC050636 | reverse complement strand
GAGGGCTGTGGCGCGTGCTGTTCACCGAGACCTTGGAGTGTCAATGCCGCGTGGGTCGAGGTCTCGCGTGACATGAGTCGCATCAACGGACCAGATCGCCCGAGACGACGAGCGAATCGGACCAGATCGCCTGAGATAGGGGCCAATTCGCATGAGACTGGACAGCCCGAATCGCAGCCCACATCGAGGGGTAGTTCTCATCGGACCTTGACCGGTCTCACCGAAGTTTGACGACCGTCCCGTTCGTCTCATCGATGTTTGATCACCGCTAGGGGTCTCTTGTGGATCACGCCGCGTACCCTCGGCTCCATGCCCCGCCATCCGAAGAAGCCCCGCCGGCTGGTCGCCGACGGGCGCGCGTACCTGTGGACGCTCCGCCACAGCCACTGCGTGATGGACAGCGGCCGGTCCGCGGACTGCCGCGAGACCCTGACGCTGTACCCGCAGCCGGCCGGCACCGGCGGCCCGCTGCGCATCGTCTTCGTCGAGGGCCCGGGCCGGTACGTCCCGGGAGGGTTCCCCATGGGCTCCGGGGACGTGGGGTATGTCCGGGGCGGCTCCCTTAACCTGCACGAACCGGGCGCCGTCCGGGCCCTGCTCGACGCGGCTTCGGCCCGCGGGTGGCAGCCGGGGGAACGGCGGGCGGTGGAGGTCGACGGCTGGCCCCTGCTGGAGGCGGCGGCCGCCTCGCGAGCCGGGGACGCCGGCCCCGCGGGCCCGTAGGGGGTGACTCCGACCTCCCCTCGGACCGGCCCATCACACCGCGATCAAACTTCGGTGAGACGGGTCAAACTCCGTTGAGACGGGGCAGTTCCTCCTGCTCGGCGGCCACCGCGCGGACCAGCGGCGGTCACGTATGCGTCAGGAACACCGGATCCTTACCGGCCCAGTCCCGGGGTTCGTTCAGCGATTCCTCAAGAGTGCATGCCCGATAGAACAGCTGCGGCCGGTCGCGCCGCAGCTCCCGCCACGTCCCTAGGCCGTTTCGTGTTTCGGAATGGCCTGCGGCTCACATGAAGATGGCGGCGAGGTGGAGTCCGGTTCGGTGGTTGTCGAGTGGACATCCTGTGATGACGCCATCGGTGGCAACGCTCCGGGTTGCCCTTATGTGACAAGCCGCTGATCTGTTCCAATCCGGGGCCAGTTTCGGGGATGCCCAGGTGGTTCAGGATCAGATCGACCTGCATTCAGGTCGGTTCAGGTGGTTGGTTCGGCTGCGTTTCCGTTCGGTGGCCGAGCCGATGAGCGCGACAACAACAATGACGAGATGGAGCATCGCTGTGGCCATGAGCCCTGATCTCGGTTCGGTGGCGGTGCTGGGCGGCGGCGTCGCGGGGTTGACCGCGGCACACGAACTCGCTGAACGCGGTTACCACGTCACGGTGTACGAGCGCAATGACACACCGGGCGGCAAGGCTCGCAGCATGGACGTGCCGGGCACCGGCACCGGTGGGCGTCTCCCGCTGCCCGGCGAGCACGGCTTTCGCTTCTTCCCGGGGTTCTATCGCAACCTTCCGGACACGCTGCGACGCATCCCGTATCCGAACAAGTCGGGCAGCGTCCACGGAAATCTGGTGGACGCCACCGAGTGCCTCGTGGCCCGTGACGGCGGCCGCCCGAACTTACGGTTTCCGGTCCGTACGCTGGTGTCGTTACCCGTTCCGGGGTCGCTGCTGCCCGGTGCCCTAGTGCAAGGCCTGGCCGGGCTTCTGGACACCGCGCTGAACCTGCCGCCCTTCGAGGCCGTCCACTTCCTCGGCCGCATGCTCGTCCACATCACCAGCTGCGAGCTCCGGCGGACCGAGCAGTGGGAGAGGGTGCCGTGGTGGGAGTTCATCAACGCCGACGCCATGTCACGGGAGTATCAGCAGCTGCTCGGCGTCGGGATCACCCGGGACCTTGTCGCCATCCAGGCCGAGGTGGCGAGCACGCGCACCGTCGGCCGCTTCACCCAGGCGTTCATCTACAACCTGCTCGGCCGCGGCAACGACGGCGAGTTCGACCGGGTGCTCAATGCGCCGACCAGCGTGGCATGGATCATGCCCTGGGAGGACCATCTCCGCGGCCTCGGTGTCGAGTTCGACTTCGCCACCGAAGTCGAGGAGCTCGTCTACGACGGTGGCCGGATCACCGGCGTCAGGGTGAGGTCCACGAGAAGCGCAGCGGCCGATACCGTGGTCGCCGACCACTACATCAGCGCCATGCCCGTCCAGGACGCCCGCGCCACCTGGGGCGTAGAGCTTCGCGCCGCCGACCCTCAACTCAAACGCTGCGACCGGCTTCGGACGGCCTGGATGGTCGGAGTGCAGTTCTATCTGCGTACCCGCATGCCACTCGTGCACGGACACGTGATCTATGTGGACTCGCCATGGGCGCTCACCTCGGTCAGCCAGGCGCAGTTCTGGAAGGGTCGTGACTTCCACTCGGCCTACGGCGATGGAGAGGTGGCCGACTGTCTCTCCGTGGACATCTCGGCATGGGACAAGCCGGGGATTCTGTACGGAAAGCCCGGGATCAAGTGCACCCCGGACGAGGTTCGGCGGGAGGTCTGGGCGCAGCTCAAGGCGGGGCTGAACGGCGCTGGGCGGCGAGTGCTCGTCGACGCGGACCTGCACTCGTGGTTCATGGACCCGGCGGTGACCGGCCTCGGCGGACCTTCACCGTCCAACCGTGAGCAGCTGCTCATCCACCCCGTGGGCACCTGGTACGACCGCCCGTCGAGCCGCACTGCGGTGCCGAACCTCTTCCTGGCCGGAGACTACGTTGCCACCGACATCGATCTCGCAACGATGGAGGGCGCCAATGAGTCCGCGCGGCGAGCGGTCAACGCCCTGCTGGACGCGGACGGTTCGACGGCACCCCGCTGCCGAATCCGGCGGCTCTACCGTCCGCCCGAGCTGACGTTCCTCCACAAGCTCGACGAGTTCAGGTACCGGTCCGGCCTGCCCAATCTCTTCGACTGAGGCCCGACCGTTTCTTTCCGATCATTTGACCGTTGGGGCTGGCGGCCGTGTCGTCGACTGACGCGCAGAGGGCGTGGATCGAGACATTGCTGCCGAACAGGATGCCGAAGCGAGGCAGGCGACTGCGTGACCACCGACAGGGATCGATGCGATCGCCTGGAAGTGACGGACCGGCTCGCGGTGGAGGGACCTGCCCGAAGAATTCGGCACCTGGAAGGGTGCCTACAACAGGCTGCGGAACTGGGCGATCGACGGGACCTGGGAAGCCCTGGCGCATCATCCGCCCCACAGCATCTCGGTCGCCTCGCTGCGGGTGGTCCGCTCAAGGATGTGCAGGTTGATGCCGTGCGCTTTCGCGGACGGGGCTGCCACGTTGTGCACGTACTCCAGTGTGCGCGGATCCTCGGAGGCGTCGCCGACGTTGGCGAACAGGAACGTCCTGTAAGGGATGGCCTCTTGGGCCGCGAGGGCGAGCAGGCAGGTGCTCTGCAGGTCTCCGCCATAACTGACGCTCATCAGTGGGTTGCTGTGTCCGCGGGTAGGCGGGCGGACGGTCCGGCCAGTGTGAGGGGCGGCGCGGTGGGGTGAGTTGGGCGGCTGGGCATCAAGGCTCCTGTGGTGTGGTGTGGTTGGTGGATCACAGGTGTCAGGCTGCGGCGGCGACCTGGTTCAGGAGCTGCTCGGCCTGCCTGACGGCGGCGACCATGCGGGCCGTGCCGAGTATCTGGTCGCGGTGCTCGATGACGGCGCGCGCGTGCTTAATGGCGTCTTCGACGGCGTTCGGGTTGGCCAGGGAGTCGTCGCAGGCCACCGTGACGTTTGGGCCCAGGCCCCAGACCAGGCAGTTGACGGCGGCGCAGGCGGCGGCGATGAGGCCGATGTCGACCATCGACCATCGGTAGTCGGCCGGCTCCAGACCTTCGCGGCGCAACAGCTGAGCCGCGGACCGCAGCATGCCGCCCGTGCCGGAAGCCGGATCGTGGACGTGCTCGTTGGGCTTGATGCCCTTAAGGCGACCGACTTGAAGCTCGGCGACGACGCTGCCAATGACTGCCTCGGCGATGGTGTCGGTGACCGGGGGCGGCGTGTGGTACTCGCCGAGACCCTGCTGGGCGCCGAGGGAGCGCAGCAGCGTCAGGGTGGGTGACAGGACATCGGCCTGCGAGCGCACGTAGGGGTCGGCATGGCCAGTGATGTCGAACAAGCCCCGCTCTAGTGCCGCCTTGGTGACCATCCGTACGACGTACATGCGGTGCCGGTCCGGCTCCGGCTCGTCGTTGAGCCACTCGTGCAGGATGCGTGCGCGGTCGATCAGGTCAGGCCGGTGGATCCAGTGCACCGACCAGATCTCGCGGTACATCGTGATCAACTGTCGGTCGTCCTGGGCGAGGATCTGCCGCCCCAGATCGGGCCCGTTGGCGTCCTTCTGCCGTATGAGGGCCAGTGCCGCGACGAGTCCGATGGGCACCTCGATGTGTGTCCCGCCGTGCTGTTTGTTCCACGCGTTGGCGACGGCCTCACCGACCTGGAAGGCGCGTTCGGAGGGGTCTTTGAGGAAGCTGTCCGGTCGGCGGGGTTGCTGCGGCCGGACCGGCGTAGTGGTCTCGGTAGCCGTGAAGGCGGCAGGCACCGGAGTGGGCGCGGGTGTCGGGACGGTGGGGGCTTCGGCCGGCATCTCCGGCTGGAGGGAGGCGAAGAGGTCGAGCTGATGGGTCATGTTCGGTGTCCTTGCGTGAGGGGGTGTGGGAATGCGGCGGCCCGCCCCGCGGTGATCGCGGAGCGGGCCATGGAGTCGGCGGGATTCCCCTTCCCACCTCTAGTTAAATTCTACTATGTTTGTGGGGGTGGGTAACTGCGATGGTGCAGGTCGGGACGGGTTAGTCGTGATCGAACCATAGAAGGCCGTACGGGGTCTGGCGGAGGACGCTCGTCGCCCCGTGCAGGATGTCTGCACGCACCATCTCCCACTCGATGCGGCCGAACTGATCGCGGTAGAGATCCAAGTCCCACGCTGCAGGCGTTCCGGCGAGCGACTGCAACACATCGTCGAGCGACGTGCCGAACCCGATGACGCTGTCCCGGTACGTCTCATGCCGCACGGCCAGCTCCTCGCGCCACTCCTCGCCGCGCAGCCGCTCGCCCCGCTCGCAGGCGAGCGGCCATCCGTGCTCGGGTGTGATCGCTCCGGAGTCGGCCAGCGCCGCCCATGCAAGCGCCCGCTTCCTGCTGAGAACCGCAGGGAGGAGCGTGACCTCGCTGATGACCAGGCCCGCCCACTGGTCGGGGTGTTCCATGCGCGCCAGAGCCTCCGCGTGGAGCGTGTGTGCAGCGGCGCGCGCCTGCTTCTCCGAGCGCGCCGAAGGACGCGGGATGAGGTAACCCCAGCTCCCGCTGTCCTCATGCGGGTCGTGCAGAAGGACACGCCAAATGTCATAGGGAGCGGTGACGGCGCGGCGGGGCGAGATCATCGAGCCGCCTACTGAGGTGCTGCGCCATGGGTGGTGAACTCGATGACGGCCGCTGCGCGTACGGCAGTGGCTGGGCACGGCCCCAGGAGCCTTTCCAGTCCGGTCAGCAGGCCCGGCCTGTCGTCGCTCCGCCAGGCCGCGGCGATCGTGCCGAAGAGTTCAGCGACCTCCTTGACGGTGGTGCCGTGAACGGTGCGGCAGTTGCAGGTGTCTGTGGCGTACGCGGCGAGTGCGGCAAGCAGCCTGGAGTGTTCACTGTTCGGCGTGCAGCCGGGGTGGCGCTTCAGGGGGCGGGCTCGACGAAGGTGGCTGTAGAAGCGCGGCCCCTGCCAGCCGCAGGCGAGGCAGTGCACGAGCCAGTGCGCGTCGCTCCCCGGGTAGCCGTCCAGTGGCGCCCAGCCCAGCTCGTCGATGCGGGCCAGGGCTATGACCGCCGACGTGAGATTGCGGGGTGTGGGGTCAAGGCGCGCCAGGTAGGCGCGGATGGCGTCGGCCAGTTCGCCGTCCCGGGCGGCCGGCGTGGTGATGGTGGTCATGGTGCTTGCGGAGTCCTTGTCGTTGGGTTCGCTGCGGGGGTGAGGGCCCCCCACCCCCGTTGGCTAAAAACAACTATGCTTGCGGGTGTGGTTAAGGGGCTGCTTCCGCTACCCGGCCTTGTGGGTGTCGATGTGCTGCTGCATCTCGTCGGCGCTCATCCGCCCGGTGACCTCGTCGTATGGCACCGTCCATGTCCAGTCGAGACTGCTGTCCTTCGCGTGCACGACCTTCTTGCCGATGCCGTTGTGAATGTGCGGGATCGTCACCGACTTCGGATTGACCCGGAGGACCTCGTACCAGCGGCCGCGCGATTGGACGTAGTCGCCGTGGCGGAAGTCAGCCTTCGACCACCGCTTGAAGCCGTCCGCCTTCGCCTGCTGGATGATCTCCTCCCAGTAATCGATCTCCTCGGTCAAATCCAGGCGCCTCCGGTTGAGTTCTGCGACCGTGTCGGGGTTGCCGATGTCGCGGGAGTAGCCGCCTGCGGACTCGCCCGCAAGCCACTTGTCGACGCGGCGCACCTCCGCCTCCAGCTTGGCGATGCGACGCAGCGTCGTCGGTGGATGCTTACGGAACTTCTCATAGCTGGCGGCTGCG
Organism: Streptomyces sp. NPDC050636; assembly: GCF_040654775.1. Lineage (NCBI taxonomy): Bacteria > Bacillati > Actinomycetota > Actinomycetes > Kitasatosporales > Streptomycetaceae > Streptomyces > Streptomyces sp. NPDC050636. The sequence goes on along the minus strand of NZ_JBFAIP010000010.1, from coordinate 135,440 downwards.
TTCTCGCGGCGTACCCAGTGCGAGGCCCGCTCGCCTTCCGCGATCCCCTTGCCCATCGTCGTGTGGATACGGTCGCGGAAGTTCCGGTCCCGCCGTTCCGAGTGGTGGCCGACCAGGATGGGCTGCCCGAACGGTATGGAGGAGGCCATCTCTCGTGCCTGGCCGCGCAGTGCCTCGGAGTTCGTCGCGGCGTTGTCGGCGTATGTGCCGTACCGCTCGGCCCGGTCCTCGGCGCGCTCGACCCGGTGCGCCTCCGCCTCGGCGAACGTGCGCCGCTCATCTTCGTTGACTGTGACGGTCACCTCGAAGCCCTTGTTGCGCAGTCGCTCAGTCAGCAGGTCGATGCTGGGCTGGACAGCCCGCTTGTCGCGGGAGTGCGGCAGGTACCAGCAGTCCAACATGCGCGACCACTTGAACGGCAGGCGGCCGCTCCAGCCGTAGTTGCGGAGCTTGAGGATCTCGGCGGATCCGTCTCCGCGCGCGGTACCTGTAACTACCGTGCCGTCGCGGCGGGTGTGTTCGATGGCGATGCTCACGAGCTGCTTTCCTTAAGGTGGTTGATGGGGTCGGGGGTGAGACGGCGGCGCGTGTACCAGCCGCCGTATATGTCCTGAGCTGTGGTGTGGCTGGTGCTCAGCCGGTACCAGGTGCCGGCTGCGGGAGGCGTGTCCACCTCCGCGATCTCGAACGGGACAGGACTGCCCCCGCGGTCGGATACGTGCTGCCCGTCGAGATGGCGCAGCCACACGGTGTCGCCGACGTTCACGAGGGGGCCCCGTTCGCAGCGTCGCTCCGGCCGGGGTGGACGATCCGCGCGGCCGCAGTGAGCGCGCATGCCTCAGCGTGGCGGCCCAGGTGGATCAGGGCGCACACTTCGAACATCAGTACCCAGTGGCAGGCGGGCACGGTGTCTGCGAACTCCTCATAACTCAGCGCCTTCTTGGGGGCGCTGCGGTAGCGCCAGGCGCGGCGCACTATCTGTTCCATGGCCGCGGTGGCGCGGCGGATCTGGCGCGAGTTCAGATCGAGTCGGGTGATGATCTCCGCTGCTGTCAGCAGCGGAAGGCGTTTGTGCAGCACGAATGTGCCGGTCCTTTCAGTCCATGAGGTGCAGGGGCTGCGGGCCGGGACTGCGTCCGCGGGCCCGGCCCGGCCGGCGGATCAGTAGGACGCGATGCCGAAGAACAGCCAGCCCTTGTCGCCAGAGTCGGTCGTGAGCGGCAGCGCCCCGGCCGGTCCCCACTTGTCGTGGATGCGGGGATCCCCGGCACGGATCACTTCCTTGGCGCGGGCTATGGCTGACGCTTCGCTGCGCTGGGGCTCGTCGAAGAGCGTGACTTCGTCCTTCTCGGCGACGGTTCCGGTGTAGCCGCCGTGTCCGCGTTCCCAGGCTGCTTCCTCGCGGGCGGTAGTCAACGCGGTGTCGAGGTCCGGGCCTGTGGCCATGGTGAAGAATTCAATGGCGCCCATCAGGTGGGTCCTTCCGTGAGTTTGCGGTGTCGGCATGGCGCCGCCCGCCCCGTTCGGGGCGGGCCGAAGATGTGCGCCTCAGCGGATGTGCACCCGCGGGCGGCTGGTGCGCATGACGCGTGGCGTCCGGCACGAGCGGCGCGAGGTGCGGCGGCCGATGAACTGTGCCGCCGTCACGGTGCGTACGGCGTCCTCGACCAGAGCCTTGCGGGTGTGGTTGTCGACCATCTGGCCCCACATCTCCATCGCTTCGCCGTCGTCGGGGGTGAGGTCCCACTGCCGCGCGTAGCTGTGCCAGGCGTCGACCATGGTGATCGCGGCCAGGTTCATGGCTGCCTCGGCCTGCTCTTCGCTGATGCTGTAGCGGGTGGCGATGCTGAGCACGGCGAGCGGGTCATGGAGCGGAGTGTTCAACGAAGTGGTCCTTCTCTGGTTGTTGGTCGGGGTTCCCCCCTTCCTGATAACTAAATTCTACTATGCCATGAGGGGGTGTCAAACAGTGTTCTCGCAGGTCAGAGCTCCGCATGTGGCTCACGCGGCGGCACGTTCACGAGCACGACACCGTCCTCGGCGAGCCGCATGATCAGCCCGTCGGCCAGATACACACAGGTGACCGGGGCCGTGCCGGGCCGGAAGTCCCGTAGTGCGGCGATCAGGGCGAGCCGGGGGTCTATCACGACGCCACCGCCAGCGAAGAACTACGGCTCGACCGGCTGCGGATGCTGGCCGCGCCAGCCCGGCGGACCTCGGCACGGTGAGCGGTGACCCGGCAGGCCCCGCACAGCGGCTCGTTCAGCCGGAGGTGCCCCTTGACGCCGCTGCTCGTGCCGCACATTCCGGCGCGCGTGGCCAAGCGTGTGAGGGGCGGCGCGCCTTCAGCGTTGGCCACCACCTTGCCGTCGATCCACAGCCGGGCCGCGCACACGCCGTCGAAGTGGTTCGTGTGCGGACGCACCAGCTCGTAGCACTCGTCCATGAACGGGCAGATGTCGGCGCAGTCCTGCATCAGTGGCGCGCACTCCGCGACGAGCTTGTCGGGCGAGCGCACCAGGGTGGCGTCGGGTATGTAGCCGCTCACGCCGGCGCACGGAGTGCTGTTGACCCAGGCGGCGTTCTTGGTGGAGGTGATCACAGGCGTATTTCCTCGAAGCGGGGGAGTTCAGAACAGGGCAGGCTGCGCGACGGCGGGTGGGAGGATCGCGTTGTACGCGGCGGCGGAGCGCAGTGAGAGCGTCGCGGCCCGGGTGGTCCAGGAGGCGTAGAACAGCTCCTGCCACAGCTCCGGCGTCCGGTAGGGCAGTGGGCACGTCACATACTCGGCGTCGTGGGCCTGCTCCTGGGTCACGGCCTGGTGCAGCGCCCCGTAGCGCACTGCTGTCAGCCGTGTCTGGGTGATGGAGTGAACGGCCGACCACGGCAGTTCGCCGGCACGCGTGGCCGCAGGGGTCTGGATCTCGTACCGGAAGCCGCCCGGTGACTCTGCCCAGCGGGCGCGGCATCCCGCGTCGGGCTCACCCGGCAGCCGCAACGCACTCATTCGCCGAGCACCGTCGGCGAACTGCCTTCTGCCCCACGCGGCCCGGTCCTGCAGGCTGGGCAGGTCGATGAACTCCAGCAGCAGAGCGGGGGTTAAGAAGTCGTGGACCGCCATCTGTAGGTCGTCGTCGGTGAGCGTCATGCTGCCGCTCTCGGATGGAAGTGCGGGCAGGAGACCAGATGGGCTTTCACCGCGGTGGTGACAGGGATAAGTGCGAGGTTGCCGGGGTTCTCGTCGGCGGGGTCGGTGGGTGTCGTGTCGAGGATGCGGCAGCGCCAGGATGGGGCGACGTCGTCCTCCGGCACGTGCGTGACATGCCAGCCCATCAGTCTCGCCCGGTCCAGCGGCAGGGCGTCCCCGCTTGCGACGGCGATCACGCTGCCGTCCTCGGTGAGGGCGCAGACGGCCAGACCGCCGCGCGTCTCGACGTACGGGTGAAGACCAGCGCCGGTAAGGGCCGTGATGAGGTCGCCGTAGGCGGCGAGAGCCCTCTCTTCCTCCGGGCCGTAGTTGGTGCGGATGGCTGCGACAGTGACGGCGGGATCGCTCACTTCTCTCCAATCTCAAATTAACGCAGCGGCCTATTAATTCCCCTGCGTCGACCTCTTCGGGCTTAGCGGCTCTGATGCAGATGGGTGTCAAAGTCCCCGCTGGCCTGGCCTCTTGGCTGATTCAGGACCGGCGCGAGAACGCCATCCATGCGCGAGTGGCCAGTCGGGTGCAACGCAAGCCCCAGGACGGGCGGGGTGTCCGCATGGCGTGCCGTCGCCGAGATCGGCGCCCGCCTGTCGTCCGGGGGCTGGTGGGTGCGCAGCTCATGGAGCCCCGCATTGATCCAGACGGTCGCCCTGGCGCCGGCGGGCTGGACTCGGAACGAAGTTGCGCAGTTAAAGGCGTGTGTCAGACCGTCAAGGCTGAGGCGTGCCCGGCCGTCGGTGAAGCGGGGGTTGATCACGATGCGCTCCAAGGGGAGGTGAGCGGGCCCCTCCCGCTCGTAGCTAAATTCTACTATTTATGGGTAGGGGTGCAAATCCCCTCGACCCGGCCTGAAGTATTCCTATCAGAAACGGCCTATTTCTCCCGACGCGTTGACCGCACACGGTCCTCCGGCGCGGCATCCCGCCGTGCACGCCGCATCTCCGCCACCCTTTGCCGCGCCACATCCGACAGGCCGTCCCCGCCCGGCCTTCGCCGGACCTCCGCCAGCACCCGATGATTCGCCGACCGCTCAGCAGCATTGCGCTTTGCCTTCTCTGCCCGTTCCTGCACTTCCCGCTGCGCCCGCGGGCTCGTCCCGCATGCCCGGCACGAACGCCCCGGCACATCCGGATGAGCAGAGCACTCGCCCCCAGACTCCGTGCCCGCCTGTGAGAACTCGTCGCCAGCGGCATCCGATTCCCCCGCGGCGTCAGCCGTGGGGGTAGGGGGGTTCTTCTTCTCTGGGTATTGGCTGTGGTTACTACCTATAACGCCTGATCCACCTGCGACGGGTGAACCGACGACTGGAGAACCGATGTCTGAAAAGCCGTCGTCGGTCCCGGAATCAGTGTTCTGCTCCAACTTCCGGCCCAGCTTCCGCGCAAGCCGCTGCGCTTCCTGGTCCCGATACTCCTCCGCCACCCATCCTTGCGGGCTGTCATAAACCTCCGTGACCCGCGTTAGCGTCCCGTCCGCATGCCGCTCGTTCACCACCCGGTAGTAGCCGAACGTCTTGAGCTCCTTCACCGCCTCCCGCACGGCGTCCCGGCCTTCCTTGCCCGCCTTGGCGATCGACTCAGTGCGCACCGTCCACGAATCCGGCTTCGCGATCAGATAGGCGAGGATGCCCCGCGCCCGGAAGGACAGCCGAGAGTCCTCCACGGAAGCTGTCGGCATCACCGTGAAACCGGTGCTCAGGTGGCGGCGCAGAATCGTCACAGGGAATGTCTCCAAGGCAGTGCAGAACGGCCATATGAGGCCGCGAACGATCAAGAAAGGTGGTGGTGGCCCCACACCGCGCGCGGGGCCACCACAAGGGCTGTCAGGCGGACTCGCGGGCCCGCGTGACCTTGATGGAGCGGGCGGTCTTGTGCCCGGCCACCTTCCGGCGCGGTACGACCATGCCGGCGCGACGCAGAATCTGGATCATGGCCTCGGTATCGGGGACCATCGGCACCACGAGCTCGGCGTCCTCGAACTGATCCACCATCGCCTGAACATCGGGCTCTTCCTTGTCGTTGCCCCCGCCCCAGCCCAGGTGATTCGCCCCGTAGTTGCCTTCGGGCGAGTCGTCGAGCATCGCCCGGACCTTCTCCTTGACCCGCTTGCTCTCGCGGAACCGCTCATGGGCGCGGACATAGTCCGACAGCGCCTTGGCGCGGTCCGCATCGTCACGGATCAGGACCGTCTGCGCAGGCTTCCCTGGCGCTGCTCTGGGCCAGCAGGCGTCCACGAACGGGCAGTTGTCGCAGACCACCGACAGCCCAGGCCCGTCGTGGTCGCGCCTTAGGTCCTCCGGTGAAGCGGCCTCCAGCACACGGTCCACCCACCAGCGGGCCTCGGCCGCCAGCCATTCATCGAAGGGGAACTCCTGGACATGCTCCTCGCCGTTGTCACGGCACACGAACCTGAAGCGGATCCGGGCCACCTCAACAGGGCCCAGGCGGTGCAGGTACCGCTGACCGGAGATATCCGCGAACCCGACCGTACGCAGCAGCGACGCATAGAGCAGAACCTGCCGCATCTCCGCCGCCGTTGGCCCGTACCGCACCACCCGGTCCCAGACCCGCGACGACTTCGTCTTCACGTCCTCCACCGTGACGACGTCGGACGGCTCGATAGGCCGATGCCGCTTCGGCAGACGCGCGGCCGTGGCCGCATCAAGCTGAACCACATCGATGTGTCCGCGGATCACGTCATCCGATACCGACCGCTCTACGAGCCAGTTGTACTCGCGCCGGGCATCCTCCAGGAGACCCTTGTGGATGTACGTGCCCAGGATCGCGGCGCGCTTGTCGCCTTCGTTCGTACGCTCAGCGCCGGCCACGATGTATCCGGCTCGGCGGGAGCAGATGGTGTCTGACGCGCCCAGTTGCGTCTGGCGCGAGCGCGGCCGCCGTGTGTCAGCGGCATGCGCGGCGTCCCAGATCGATATCGGGGACGGCGATTTGAGAGTCCTCGTGGTCAAGGCAGTCTCCAAAGAGAGCATGCTGGGGCCCGGCCCGTCACAGCGGGCCCCAGCGGTGGTCGGGTGTGGTCAGGCGGCGGCGAAGTCGTCGCCCGGCGGTGCCTCGACCTCGGCGGCATCGGCGTCCTGCTGCGCGGCGGCGCGCAGACGCGCAGCGTCGCTTGTGGGATCGGACAGCTTCTCCGGCTTCTTCAGTTCGGCGGCCCGTCGCTCAATGTCAGCGCGCACCACGCGGATCTCCTCGTGGGACAGGTCCTTGTCCGCCTCCACCTCACGCCACAGCTGCTTGAGGCCGTCCACTCCGTCCTTCGCAGCGGCCGTGACCTTCGGCAGCCACACCTGCGCCAGGTCCCCGGTCAGCTCCGGCGTCGCCCTGGGCTGCGTGTGAATGGAGCAGCCCATCAGCCCGAACACCAGCTTCTCGATGGAGAAGTCCGGCACGCTCTTGGGCTGGCCTTCGCGCAACACCTGGAACTTCAGCGAGCGGGCGCCGATGATCTGCGGCTCGCTGTCGCGCCGCAGCCGCACCCACACCGTGGCGTCGTACGCGAGGGACTTGTGCCCCTCCACCCGCCAGTCCTTCGTGTTCTGGACCGGGTCGCCGTTCCCGTCGACCGCGGCGACCTCCTTGCCGCGAGCGAGGAGCAGCACGATGCCCGGCATCGTGCGCACTAGGTACATGACCTTGGCCCACCGCTCGTAGGCGTCGTTCCACAGGTTCATCGATGGCTTGACCTCGGCGTCCGGGTCCTGGCGCAGTTTGCGCTGCCCCGTCTTGGAGCGGCGAGCCCGGTCGTTGGTCCAGTTCACGAGCATCCGCCACAGCAACGACACCGAGTCGATCACCAGGACCACGGGCGGCTCCTTCGCGGCCGCCGCCCGCTTGGCCTCGGCATGGACCGCCTCGATCTGGTCGAGGATGTCGCGGTAGGAGCCGTTATGGTCGACCAGGAGATAGTCCGCTCCGGGAACCTGCGCGTACTCGTCGGCGGTGTCTTCGCCCAGCTCCAGCCAGAACGCCTGGCCGGTGAGCTGCGAGCCGGTGAACTGGGCGGCGACGTATGAGTTGTGGGTCACGAGGAAGTGCTCGGTCACATACAGGTGGTCGTCGGCGGCGACCTCGATGCAGCGCGCTTCCTTGTGCCCGATGAAGGTGACTTCAGCGACGGTCCGGATCGGACCTGTCGTGAAAGAAGGCCTGGTCCGCTGCCACTGCTCCACCTTCCGCTGAAGTGCGAAGGGGCACTCGCCTTGCGGCAGACGCACCCGTAACCGGTGCGAGACCAGTCCTTCGCGGCGTTCCCCGTCCGGCCTTCGGTACCAAGTGGCCTTGGTGCGTGTGGAGGCGGTGCCGCCGAGGGATTCCACCAACTCGCGGAGGTCGGCGGCGAGAGCTGGTGATGAGGTGGAGTACGTGGAGGCCGCTCGCTCCATGCCGCCGTCGGTATCCATCAGGCCGCGCAGAAGCGCCAAGCGGTCCTGCGTATTCGCCCGGAGATACTGCGTCGGGATGAATTTTTCCTCGCTGCGCTTTCCATGCAGGCCAAGAGACTTGAGATGAGCGAGTGTGGAGCCGCCGGTGATGCGTGCGCAGACCCCGTCGGCGGCCCGCTTCAACCGATCAGATGGAGGAAGCGCGGCCTCCACCGCATCGTGCAGTTCTTCGTCCCCGCTGGCGAACAGGACGGCGCTGACTGGAGTCATCCCACCGTCACCCAGCAGAAGGCCCAGCAGGTAGGGGCCTATCGGCAGGTCAACGCGGTTGGGCGCATAGTGCACCGGTCCCACCATCGGGAGGTGCATGACTTCGCCGTGGGTGAGCCGCTCCCGGATCTCGTCCGTGGTGATTACCCGTCCAAGGTGGCTCACACGCCGTCCGTTCTTCTGACGATGCCGGTCGCGGGTCGTCCAGACACGCCAGAGATGATCCCCAGCTACTTCAGTGGATGCGCCATCGGACGTGGTGACCCGATAGATCGGCAGCATGCCCCGGTCGTGCACGGCCGTGACGATGGTGGTCTGGCCGCCCGAACCGATCACCTCGGCGCCGGGCTGGAGTTGTCCCATGGGCGTCCAGCCGAGAGGGGTCGCGACCAGAGCGTCGAGCGGCTGGGCCTTGCCGGCTTTCTCTTCTCCTTCTACGAGCAGCTTCGGCCACGGGACGATCCCGGTGGGCTTGCGGGTGCGGAGCTTTGGTACGGGTGGGGTGGACATGCACTACTCCAAGAGTCTCGGCAGGCCGTTTTATGTAGCGGCCTATTTCAAGCGGTGCGGAGTCCCCGCGTCTCGAACAGGGACGACCACTCTGGATGCAGTTCGAGCAGCATACGGGCGTATCGCGACCGGAAGTCATTATTGAGCCGCCAGGGCTCGCCGTACGTTGCTCGCCCGTACTGCCAGCGCAGGACCTCGAACAGCATGCCGATTCCGACCCGCTTCAGTCCGCGGTCGACACAGTCGGAGGTCAGGGCCTCCAGCTGCTCAAGGATCCAGGGGTTGAGCTGGTGGAACGCCTCGAAACGCTCCTGGATGCTCAGTCCTGCGCTGGGAGATTCGGGGTGCCGCAAGGGTGCGATGGGTAGTTCCAGCTGTGTGGGAACCATGTTCCTCCCCCTCCGTAGATGTATCGCGGCCTATTTTGCGGCACGAAGGGAAGCTGATCAACATGCCCCTCCCTGCATGAATAAATTCTACTATGAATGCGGGTGGGGTCAACTACGCTCAGAGTCGCCAATGGGGCCGCGAATTTCTGCGCGGCCCCACTGCTGGTCAACGTCTCGGAACTAGCCGGCCTTCTTGGCGGCGGCGCCACGCTTCACGATGGACGAACCGGGACCCTCGTAGCGGCCTTCGCGCAGCGCCTCAACGACAACCTCCTGGAGCTTCCAGGTGCCCTTCCGGGTCTTACTCATCGTAGTCTCGGCTGCATCCAGCACCGTCTCCAGAAGCCACAGCTTCGACCCCGACAGCACGTAGTCCGGCTCAGGAATCATGCCGTTGCCCCGCAGTGCAGCCTGGCCGACCGCGACCTGGGTGACGCCGAACAGCTCCCCGTACTCCTGCGCACCCACCAGCACCGGCAGCTCACCCTTCTTCTTCGGACGCACCGACGCCCGCTGTTCCGCCACCACAGCGGCGAGAGCAGTCTCATCGAGCTGCCGGCCACGGCTTCCCGGCGGTAGAGCCAGGTCAATGATGAAGCCACCTGGCCAGAACGGCTTGCCCGAGACGATCGCCGCGTCCTCGTAGGAGAGGATGCCGTCCGGAACCCAGCGGTCACTGACCGCCGTCGGCGCGATGTTGTACACCCGGGCGATTTCCTTGCGGCCCAACAGCAGCGGTTTCGCCACGACAGCCTCCTCTCATCACTACGGCAGTCAGGGATAGCAGAATACTTCCAAGGGCTGCGAGCTCGAAGGTCGAGGGCCACGGGTGGTGACTGTTGTGCTGGAGCAGCTCTCTTCAAGAGGTGTAACAAAGCATCTGCGCCTATGGAAGGCGCCCACCACGCCGAGACAGCTGAAGCCGATGATCTTCCCTGTGTTGCTCTGGCGCGGCTGAGGCGGCTGCCCTCATCGCTGTACCGGCATGGGCTGCTGGTAGGTCACGCGTGACTCCCTCGGGACGCGCGGTGTCGGGGTACTGCCCCGTAGCGGACCGCACAGGAACGAGCATAGATAGCTGACGGCCCTTCATAGTGCTGTTTTCCACCTCGCCGTAGAGGTGCACGTGGGCACTTTGCGAGGAGCCTCTGTCACGTGGCACCGACTTGCGTGAGTCGGTTCCAGGCCGCCTGTTAGGTTGATTCAGCAGCTGAATGACCAGACCATTGCACAGTGCCAGGCACGGGGGAGTGTCACTGTTGATGAATTTCGTGGCCCAAGGCGTTGGGCGGGGGCGTTCGATGGCCGGTACGCGGCCCCGTCGCATGGCCCGGCCCTTCGCCGCGCTCTGCGGCGTCACCACCACCGCCGCACTTACACTCGCGGGCTGCTCGGACAGTTCCACCAAGGATGCATCCACGGGCCTACCCGAGCCCAAACCCGGCAAGCTCGCTACCTTCTCACTTGCAGGGCTCAGTTCGAAATACGACCTAAATTACGCCACAGACCCTTACGGTTCCCGCCAGCTCGCCTCCGACCAGTCCGGAAACGTCTACCTGATGAAACAAGACGTCGGGACCGCCATGGACATCATCCTGAAGATGACCCCGCACGGAGCCGTGAGCAAGGTCGCGCGTATCCCGTCCCTGGGCATCGACGGTTCGATAGCCGTGGCCCCGGACGGCGAGCTCCTCGTCGGCGGTTACAAGGGGCTGTTCCGAGTCGACCGCCATGCCAAAGTCCGCCCCGTGAACGCTCCTCGCTTCAAGCACCCCAACCCCATCGGCGCCCGGCCGGACGGCTCGATGGTCGTGAAGGACGAACACGCCCTCTGGTCCCTCAAGGGCACCCACAAGACCAGGCTTTACACCTTCCCGAAGAAATCTGGAACTCCTGCTGCCACCGTCGACGCCACCGGAACCATCTACACGGACGCAGGCAGCACGCTGAAGCACATGCTCGTCCTGGCGCCCGGCCACGGGCCCCGCGCGCTATCGGTACGCGGGAACATTCCGGGAACGAAGACTCCGATCTCCTCGCAGACAGCGATCACGATGACCCCGGCGCGCGGAGGTGGCCTGTATGCCCAGGCCAACACATCCCCAACGAAGGCAGCGAAATTCGCGTACATCGTCCGCGTGCGCCCCTCCGGCTCCGCCACTGTGCTCGCCAGAGGAACGATGGACAGCACGAATGCAGGATGCAAAAGCGGCAAGCATTACCCGGCACTCAACACCCCCTGCCCCATGCCCTGGTTCGTCGTCCAGAGCGGTAAGCGGCTCCTGGTCATGGGCAGCCCTAAAGACAACGGAGGCGATCACCTCCCGGCATTCGCCCTCCGGGCCGTCACGAAGTGAAGGCCCGGTGCGCTGGCGAAGAGCCAGAAGCGTACGCTCGACGCATCACGGTGCTCGAAGAGGCCGCTGCGCGGCCGACACACGCAGATGTGCGCCATCATGCGGGCGGACTCGGGGTGACGGCTGGCGCGTAGCCGCCGATGACCGAGGTTCATCGGCCGTGGCTGAGGCGGCGGGCGACTGAGGCGACGGACGAGGAAATGGCGCGGGATTACGACAGTCAGCTGCTGGAGTCTGTGGCGGTACGCCGGCGCAGGATGCGGGACGCCCTACTGTTCGGTGCACAGCGGGGGCGGCGCACGGCGGACGATCGGCTCGGGAAGGTGTTTGCGGGGATCGCCATCACGGCCGTCCTGTGCGCGGGGTGCGTGGGGTGGTCCTTCCTTCAGCACACGCTGGCGCAGCAGAAGGCCGAGCAGGAGAAGCAGCAGCGCCAGGTGCAGCAGTTCGAGCAGCCGACGAGGTCTGCGAAATCCTAGAAGTCCAGAGATCAGATTCGGACAGGCTTTTGCCGCATACCCGGGAAATACGCGAAGAGCTCCCCGTGATGGGAGAAGGGTTCCCTGACGCGGGGCCGGGCGGAAGACAGCAGCACAGGCATGTCCGGTTTGGCCCGAGAGTTCGTCAACGCCGCGATGATAGGTTCCCGTAAGTGGTGAGCAGAGCAACGACTTCCCAGGCGCAACTGAGCCGAGTGACCTTGGTCGGCGAGCGACGCCGGGCCGACGTCGTCCTGCTCTCCGACACACCGATTGGGCAGCTGCTCCCGGATATCCTGCAGTTGCTGGATGACCGGCTTTCTTCGCGCCCGCTGACACGGCAGTTGATTACGTCCGATGGCTCCGTCCTGCCGCACGACAGCACGCTGGCGTCGGCCGGGATTGCGGACGGTGCCGTGCTCCGGCTCGTCACAACGCACTCTGCGCCGCCCGCTCCCGTAGTGCACGACGTCACCGACCAGGTGGCTGACGATCTCGATCTGCGGGCTTGGCGCTGGCGTCCCGCTGCGCGCCGGGCCAGCGCGGGCGGGGCGACCGTCATCTTCGCGGTGGTTGCCGCGCTGCTCGCCCGCCGTGAGTTCCCGCTCGGCGTCGTGGTTGGTGCTCTTTCGGCCGTCACGTTCGTGCTGCTGGTGGCCGGTGCGCTGGTCGCCAAGGTCGGACGGGGGAACCGGGGTCTGGCGACCGCGCTGCTGGTCGCCTCTGGCGGGCTTGGGGTGCTTACCGCGTGGACGGCTGCCGATGCGGACGGCTGGCCAGGCACCGCGCGGCTCGCTGCCGTCGCGGGCGCGCTGGTGCTGACGCTTGTGTTCCTCGGTTACCTCTCGCCGCTGGGCAAGGGCGGGTTGGTTGGTGCCGTGACCGCTGCCGCGATCGCCGTCGTGTGGGAGGCGGTGGCCGCCGTTCAGGGGGATCCGGCCAGGCTCGGCGCCGTCATGGCAGTCTTCTCTGTGGTGGTGCTCGGGCTGTTGCCGCGGCTGGCCTTGATGGCGTCGGGGCTCACCGCGCTCGATGACCGTCGCTCGGGCGGGGTCTCTGTGAGCCGTTACCAGGTGGGCACCGCGCTCGCGGCGACGCACCGCGGCCTTGTCCTCTCGACGACTGTCACTGCGGTTTCGGCGACCTCCGCCGGATGGCTGCTCACCCTGGCCGAGAAGCCGACCGTGTGGACCGTGGGGCTGGCGTCGCTTGTCGTTGTGGTGCTGGTGTCGAGGGCGCGGGCTTTCCCGCTGATCGCTGAGGTCGTGGCGCTCTTTGCCGCTGCGTCGTGCCTGGTCGTGCGTCTGGTGATGTTGTGGATGGAGCAGGCAGGGGGCGCCGGGCCGCTCGCCGTGCTGTGTGCGGCTGCGGTGCTGCCGCTGCTCGTTTTGGCGGTGCAGGTGCCCGAGCATGTGCAGGTGCGACTGCGGCGCATGGGCGATCTGGTCGAATCCATTGGCATGGTGGGGCTCTTCCCGCTCGCCTTTGGTGTGTTCGGTGTGTACGGGCAGCTGCTCCACCAGTTCTGAGTCGATGTGCCGGTGCTCCGGGTGGGGCCACAGGTTGGGGGTGAAGGGCGGGCATGCCGAACGGAGACGGCTGGCAGGGTGAAGTGCTGCGCGACCTGAGGAGCGGCGCCGAGCAGGGTGTACAGGGCCCCGGTGGGCAGGCGTACCGTACCTCCGCACCGGGCCCGGGCCTGCCTGCACAGAGCGCCCAAGCACCGGACGCCGCCCCTGACGGTGGTGCGCCCCGACAGGCCGGCTACCCGTACCAGGAACAGAAGCAGCAAGCCCCGCCCGCGTACGCCCCAGACCCCCAACCCCACATCGCCCCTACCTCCCGGCCCGTGGTGGAGGTGGGCCTGGCCGGCGCGGTACGCCTCAAGCCACAGCACGGTGAGTCCTTCGCCGCACGTGCCGCACGCGCCCTGCGCCGCACGCTCTCCTCGTCAGCCGCCCGCGAGGTCGCCGAGGTCACCCGCACCGCCGAGGTTCTACAGCGGCCAGTGACGACCGGCCGACAGATTGCCGTCACCTCCATCCGGGGCGGATCCGGGAAGTCGACCGTGGCCGCGTTGCTCGGAACGACGTACGCGCACTACCGGCAGGACCCGGTCCTCTTCCTGGAGGCCGATCCGGCACTCGGCTCGCTGCCGCTGCGGCTCGGCGTCGAGTCGCGGCGCTGGACGACCAGCGATATCGCGGACATCGTCAAGCCAGACATGTCGCTACTCGACGTCACCGGCTACCTCGTCCAGCTTCCCAACAATGCCTGGTTGCTGCCCGCGAGCCAGGGCCAGATCGGCGTGATGCTGGACAGCCGGACGTACGAGCGGGCTGTGGTCGCGTTGCGCCGCTACTTCGGTGTGATGGTCATCGACTGCGAGACACTGCCCGCCGAAGTCGCCCGGGTCGCACTTGCCGCCGCCCATGGCCGCGTGCTGACCGCCCCCGCCACGCCAGAAGGCATCACCAGCACGTACTCGGTGCTCCAGTGGATGCAGAAGCTGCCCCCGCATGTCATCGCCGGCACGGTCGTCGTGCTCACCGAATTGGTGCCCCACTCAGGACTCGACCTCGACGAGGCCGCCCACGGACTCAAGTCCACCGGGGTAAGCGTCCAGGTTCTGCCGTACGACCGGCACTTGGCAGCGGGCGGCCCGGTCCATCCCGAATTGATCGCTCACCCGACTAGGCAGGCCGCTGCCCGCCTTGCCGCGGACGTCTTCCACCTCTCTCAGAAGCGTTACTGACCAGATGCCGAGCCCGACCGTGAATGACGGACGACGATGAGTACCCGACTGATCCACCGCCCGGCCAGGACCACCCGGCCGCCGGCCCCCTCCGAGGCACGCATCATCGAGGCGCCGCCCAACCTCCCTGAGGGGAAGGCGGGCAACATCGCGATGTCGCTGCTGCCTGTCGCCGGTGTCATGTCGTCGGTGGTGATGATGACGGTGGTGCGCAACAGTCAGTTCGCGGCGCTCGGTGCGATCATCCTCGTCGTCACCGTCATCGGGTCCGTCGTGCTCGTTCTCTCGCAGCGTGGCAAGGCCCAGCGCACTCGCCGCACTCAGCGTGAGGCGTATCTCGCCTATCTGGAGGACCTGCGCGAGGAGCTCTCCGCCGAGGAGCGCGCGCGGCGCGAGCGCGCCGATGTCCTCAACCCGCCGCCGCCCGCCCTTTATGACATCGTGCGCGATCCGGCTCGTCTGTGGGAGCGCCGCCGGGTCGACGGTGACTTTCTGCGTGTGCGTGTCGGCACCGGCGAGATGCCGGTACGTGATTTGCAGATCGCTCAGCAGGGCTCGTCGGTCCTCACCCCGCCCGACCGTTTCATGCTCAATGAGGCGTCGGCGTTGATGGCCCGTTTCCGTACCGGCACCGAACTCCCGCTCACCGTCCCGCTCGACCGTGTCGGCAACGTCAGCGTCATCGGCCCCCGCGAGGACTGCCTGCGCGTCGCGCGCGCCCTGCTCGTCCAAGCAGCCGCCACGCACGCCCCCGACGACGTCGCGATGGCACTCGCCGTGCCCGGCGACCGGCTCGCCGACTGGGAGTGGGCCAAGTGGATGCCGCATCTGCTCGATGCCGAGCAGTACGACGGCCCCGTCGCCGCCCGCCGTATCGCCCCCTCCGCACCCCAGCTCGCCCGGCAGCTCGGCCCTGAACTGCGCCGCCGCGCCTCCTACGCGGCCGAGGTGCGCCGCGGCCTGTCCGGCAAAGACGCCCTCGCCATGACGTCCCGGCTGCTCGTCGTTGCCGACGGACACGGCCAGGACGCCGTCGACCTGCCGCGCCCCGACGAGGCGGTCGGCCTGCGAGAGATGGGCATCACCGTCCTACACCTGCTCGAACAGCGGGTCCAGGAGCCGGGACATGTCGGCGTCCGGATCACCGTCGACGGCGATCAGGCCATGATCGAAGACCTGCGCGAGCAGGAGCCGATCAGCGCCCACGGCACCGTCGACGAGGTCAGTATTCCGTTCGCCGAAGGACTGGCCCGGATGCTGGCGCCGCTGCGCCTGTCCGCCGAATCGCTCGCCGACGCTCCCCTGACCGGGCCCGTCGACTTCGCCACCCTGCTCGGCATCGACGACATGGCGCAACTTGACCTCTCGCGTCTGTGGGCGCCGCGCGGCGAACGTGCCTTCCTGCGCGTACCGATCGGCATCAACGACTCCCACGAGCCGGTGCTGTTGGACCTGAAGGAGTCCTCCGAGCTCGGCATGGGCCCGCACGGCCTGTGCGTCGGCGCCACCGGCTCCGGTAAGTCGGAACTCCTGCGCACCCTTGTCCTCGCCCTGGTCGCCACCCACCCACCGGAGGACCTTGCCCTGGTCCTCGTCGACTACAAGGGCGGTGCGACCTTCGCGCCGTTCGCGAACCTGCCGCACGTCGCCGGTGTCATCACCAACCTGGAGAACCAGGCCGGCCTGGTCGAGCGCGTCCACGCCTCGCTCGCCGGCGAGGTCAAACGCCGCCAGCAGGTCCTGAAAAACGCGGGCAACATCGCCGACATCGGTGATTACGCCGCGCTGCGCACCTGCCAGCGGCCCGACCTGGAGGCGCTGCCACATCTGTTCGTCGTCATCGACGAGTTCGGTGAACTGCTCACCGCCAAGCCGGACTTCATCGACCTGTTCCTGTCCATCGGCCGCATCGGCCGCTCGATCGGGGTGCACCTGCTGCTGTCGAGCCAGCGCATCGAGGGCGGCAACCTCAAGGGCCTGGACACCTACCTCTCCTACCGGCTCGGCCTGCGTACCTTCTCCGCCGACGAATCCCGTACGGTCCTGGACACCACGGACGCTTTCCATCTGCCGCCGCTGCCGGGATTCGGCTACCTCAAGGTCGACACCAGCCACTACGACCGCTTCAAGGCAAGCTATGTCTCGGGCGCCTACCGCGGCCCCGTGCAACGCGCGGAGGAAGAGGGCGCCGGGCCCCTCGCCCTCCCGTACGAGACCTTCAACACCAGCTCTGGCGCGGAGGATTCGAGCGCGCAGGAGCTAACGGTGCGGCGCCGCGAGATGGGGCCGACGGAGCTGGGCGTCATGGTCGAGCAGCTGGCGAACGCGGCCGGTACTGTGCGCCGTATCTGGCTGCCCCCGCTGCCCGATGCTGTCGCCCTGGACACCGTCGCCGGACCGCTCGACGTCGGCCCGCGCGGTGTCCAACTCTCCAAGCGTCGAGGTCCGCTTGAGGTCCCTCTCGGGCTGCTCGACGATGCGGCCAAGCAGTGGCAGGGCCAGTGGTACCTGGACCTCACGGTGGCGGGTGGCCACGCCGCCGTCATCGGTGGCCCGCAGTCCGGCAAGACCACGCTCCTGCGCACCCTCGTCCTCTCGCTCGCGCTGACCCACACCCCGCAGGAGGTCGGCATCTACGGCCTCGACCTGGTCGGCGGCGGCCTGGCGGCTCTGTCGGGCCTGCCGCACGTCGGCGGCATCGCGGGCCGCGCCGACCGCGAGCGCACGGCACGCACTGTCGAAGAGATACGGACCATGCTCGCGGCCCGGGAGGACCTTTTCCGTGAGCATGGCATCGACTCCGTCGAGCAGCTGCGCGACCTGCACGCGGCGGGCCGGCTGCCGCAGCTGGCCTCCGCCGAGATCGTGCTCGTCATCGACGGCTTCGGCGCGCTGCGCGACGACTTCGAGGAGTTGGAGGACGACGTTGCCGACATTCTCAAACGCGGTGGCGGTTACGGCATCCACGTGGTGGCGGGCATGCTCCGCTGGAACGACGTGCGCATCGCAGTCCAGTCGAACTTCGGCACCCGCGTCGAGCTGCGGCTGAACGACCCCAGTGAGTCCTGCATCGACCACAAGCTCGCCGCGACCCTTTCGCCGGACGAGCCCGGCCGCGTCCTGACCGACGGCAAACTCTTCGCACAGGTCGCTCTTCCCCGTACGGACTCACTCGCCGATACCGCGGACCTCGGGGTGGTCCTGGAGCGAGCGGCCCGGACGATCCGCGCCACCTGGAGCGGCGAGGTCGCGCAGTCGGTGCGGGTGCTGCCGCACATTCTGGAGCCCCATCTCCTGCCGGGCCCGGTTGCCGAACCCCAGCGGGTGCCGATCGGCCTGGACCAGACGGCGCTCGATCCTGTTCTGCTTGACCTGTTCCAGCATGACCAGCACCTGCTGATCATGGGCGACAGCGAATGCGGCAAGACCAGCCTCATCAAGACCATCGCCAATGGTCTTATCGATCGTTACGGCGAGGACGAGCTGGTCTTCGCCGTGATGGATCCCAGGCGTAGTCTGCGTGGCGCGATCCCTGAGGAGTTCAACGGCGGCTACGCGTACAACGCCAAGCTGTGCGCGGGTCTCGCCGCCGGTATCACCACCGTGTTGGACAAGCGGCTGCCCGATGACAGCACGCGCCTTGAGGATCTTCAGCCTGGCAGCTGGGGCGGGGGGCCGCGGATCGTGGTCCTCGTCGACGACTACGACGTGCTCACCACCGCCGGCCAGGAACCACTGGCCCCGTTCCTGCCCTACATCCCCTCCGCGGCAGACATCGGCCTCCACTTCATCCTGACCCGCCGCGTCGCAGGCGCCTCACGCGGCATCTACGAACCCCTCGTCCAGGGCCTGCGCGAATCAGGATCCTCGGCGCTCCTCATGGCGGGGGACCGCAGCGAGGGCCAACTGTTCCCCGGGGTGTACGCCTCCCAGCAGCCGCCGGGCCGCGGTGTCCTCATCCGCAGGGGCCAGTCCAACCGCCTGATCCAGACCGTGTACTCCCCTCAGTGACACACCGGAGAGCTCTCCCGCGCACGCGAGCCACGAGGGGCGCCATGGCGCTGCCGGTCGCCGCGCAGGAGGCTCTCCCACGCACCCTAGCCACGCCCTGTATGGCATCCATGCCACGAACGACTAAGGACCGGACGACCACATGACCAAGGACGTCATCGCCCTCACGCAGCGCATGCCCGACCCGTGGACCATGCTCGCGGGCCTGCTCTCCGGAGGCCCCGACAAGCTGGTCGACACAGTCGGCGAGGGCGCCGTCATGCGACTGTGCGACGACGAGGGCCGGCCCCTCGTCTCCGTCGAGGCACCGCTGCTCGTGCAGGTCGACGGCGAGGCCGAGCGGCTGCTCGGAGCCACGCCACCGCCGGTTCCGTACTGGTGGACCGAAGCCCGCGCCACCACGGGTGTCGAAGACGCCGAGCGGCTCGCGGGCACCTTCGCGGCCCGGCTTGCCGCTTTGGCCGACGGCTCCGCCTGGCCACCGGAGGCCGCGCAGTCCGTGGCCGTGGTGAAGACCGACGGCGTGAGCGTCGCGCCCACACCCGCCGCCGCGCAGCCTGCCGTCGATGTCCTCACCGACAAAGTCGCCGTTGTCATCCAGGACCGCCCTGTGGTCGCCATGACGGCCTGGCTCCAGGACGCGTTCCGCACCGCCGCAGTCGCCGAACTGGGCCTCCAGGTCGTCACCCCGGCAGGGACCATGCTCTCCCCGGCCGTACGCGACAGCCTCAGCAGCTGGCCCTCCCGCTGGGTCGTGCGGGATGAGCGGGACGGCTACTACGACGGACTGTCCGGAGCCGTACTGCGCTGGCAGGAAGGCATGTTCGCACCCGTAGCGGTAGCCGACGCGACCGACGACGACCCACGCACCCCGGTGGCCGCCTCCTACCAGGAGGCCCAAATCACCGGCGAGCGTCAGCTGGCCGTGACCTTCCGCGCGGTCCACCCCGCAGACGAACGTCTGGTACTCGGCGGCGCGCTGGAGTCGATATGGCGCGAACTCACCGGCGAACCCCCGGCCGGGTGGGGAACCGCGGAACCCGCCAACCTCCCCTGGTCGCCACGCCAGATGACCGACCTCGCCTACGAGAGGGCTCCCGAACCAACCTGGATCGTGGTCGTCGGCACCCCCGGCCGACCCGGCCTCGCCACGGTGCGCATCAATCGTACGAAGGCGGGCGTGGAGGAACACGTCACGCTGATGTTCGGCTACGGACCCGACGAGGAGCCACCGGTCGACGCTCTGCCCAGGGCCGCGGAGGTGCTTGCTACCCGCCACCACCTGCAGTCGATGCTCGTACAGCTGCGCAAGGCCCGCCGGGACCTGGCGGTGCCGCCCCGCTTCGAGGGGCCTGGTGTCCCGATGGCCTTCGTGCTCGGCGCGGAGGAGGTCCGCCAGATGCCCGGCGACCGCGCCCGGCACACCCCGCTGGCCCAGCCGCCGGTCCCCCTCGGCTCGAAGACCCGCTCTGCGCTGTACTACCCGCTGCCGGGCGACCCGTCGGACCTATCGGGCTGGCAGGACTTCGAGCGCCTGATGCGGCATCTGAAAGGCGCGTAAAGAGCACCTGCCGGTGGAGCCGGCCAGGTGGGCCTCCAGGCCCAGCGCACTGAAGGCAGCGGTAGGTCGCCACCTGGCAGCTTTGAGCCATTGTCATACCTAGGCCGTAGCATCGGGATTGTGAATTGCACCGGTCACGCCGCGGTTGATAGGCATGACCGTACATACGATCGTCAAGTCTGGCGGGGGGAGCCCGATGAAGTTCGACATGGGAGCGCAGACGCTTGCGACCCTGAGGTCTCAGTCGCAGGGGTCGAGTGGTGAACTGGGGACGTTGATCCGCCAGCTCGTGCAGGCAGCTCAGCCGTTGGAGAGCAAGTTCAACGGGTCGGGCAAGGTGGCGTTCGACTCGTTCAAGTCGCGCGCGGACGAGATCACGTCGGCGTTGAACGGTGCGCTGGGTGCGATTGTGGGAGGTCAGTCGGGGATGGAGTCGGCCTTCAGCTCTGGTGACCAGGAGCAGGCTGACAACGCTCGGTCGCAGATGTCGGCGGCGAACTTCGACGCGGCTCGCTTCTCGGGCCGCTGACAGCCCGATTGCGGCGCAGGTACTCAGATCTTGGCGGGGAGTGATTGTGATGGCTGCTGGTAGTGATCGTCGTTCGTATGACTCGGGCGCGTCGGCGGAGGCGCAGGGCAACATCCAGGCGGTGATCGCGCGTCTGGAGCAGGTGATGGCGGCGCGTGATGCGCAGGTGAAGGCAGCGATGTCGGATTTTGCGGCGGACGGTGTCGCGGAGGAGTACCACGGCAAGGAAATGCGCTGGAACCGTGCCTCTCAGGAGGTCAAGAGCATCATCCAGTTGCTGAAGACGACGCTGGAGAAGAACGACGCGACCGCGCACCAGACGCTCTCGCGCGCCAAGTCCGCGGTCGGCAACATCGGCTGAACCAGCCCGGCGCACCGGCAGGAGAAGCAGTCCTTCGCGGTGCGCCGGCGGGTTGCCGGCTGTTGGGGGGGCGGCGCCGTGCGGATTGTGGCGGCGGTGCGACAGAGAGGTATGCAGGGGGCGTTCATGGCGTCGTGGGACATTCAGCCGCAGGGAGTGCAGGGCCAGTTGAAGGTCGTCGGCACGCATGCCGAAGATCTGGGGAAGGCCCTGACCACCCTGTTTGCGGATATGCAGGAGGTGGCTGTGGCGGCGGGTACGGCCGTGCCGGGTTCGCAGGCCGCGGTGCGTCCGCAAGGGCCGGTGGTGCCGCAAGAGGCTCCGAAGTGGTCGTCGCAGAAGTCGATGGGGCCGGTTGGCGCGGCGCTGGCCGAGTACGCGAAAGAAAAGCGCAAGACGGATCTCAAGGCGATGGCCGATCGTTGCCAGGCCGCCGTCCTGGGCGCAGCCAAAGCCACCAATGAGTACGTGGAGGGCGATCTGGAGGCGGCCAAGAATGCCCAGACCGCCGCCCGCAGGCTGCGGCTGGATGCTCTCAAGGACTTCGGGGGGAAGAAGCAGTGAGCGACGCGCCGGTCGATCCGGCCGAGGTACCGGTCTTCACCGGCAATCTGGACCTTCTCGAAACCAAGGCGAAGGCGCTGGCCCGCGGCGGCTCCAAGGTCCACACCATCGGCTCGGACGTCCACAAGTCCTTCGGCGGACTGTCCGCCTTCTACAAGGCGCCCGAGGCGGAGCAGCTGTTCGGCGTCACGAAACCGGTGGAGGACAAGGCACACGACCTGAGCGACGACATGCACGTCATCGCCAAGGCTCTGAACACCTACGCCCGTGAGATCACTCCGCTGGTCAAGCAGCTGGAGCAGCTCAGGCAGGAAGCCGCCGCTTTCCGCGACAAGGAAGCTGCCGAAGACGATTGGAGTGAGGACGGCGACCTGATCGAGGAGAACCTGGGCCGCCGCAACAAGATTGCCGAGGTCTGGGCCGCGTTCCAGGAAGCCGAACGCGACTGCCATGCCAAGATCGTCGCGCTGGTAGGCGGCCATGCGCTCCACACGATCGACGCCTCCCACAAGACGGGGTACGGCTATGACGCCGAAGCCCTCAAGCAGTCCAAGAGCCTGCCCTGGGGCGACGCAGTCGAGGAATCCGTTCCCTGGTGGCAGGTGTGGGAGCACGCCTACGACTTCGGCAAGGGCGTCATCATCGACGGCGCGTGGGGCACCGTCAGGGGCCTGCTCACCCTGTTCGGCTGGGACGGCGGGGACGCAGCCGGCGAGGCGTGGAAAGGTCTGGCCAAGCTCTCCACCGCAGTCACGATCAGCACGATGCCCGGTTTGAACACTGCCTACTGGATGCTGCCGGGGGACATGCTTCCCTCCTGGTTGCGGGAATCGCGTACCGCGATGGTGGATACCGGCAAGGCGCTCGTGGCCTGGGACCAGTGGGAATCGAACGGCTCCCGAGCCGCCGGCGCGGTCACCTTCAACGTCCTTACCGCCATCGTCACCCGTGGCGGCGGCGGCGCCATATCGGGCGCGGGCAAGGCCAGCGCGGCCTCCAAGGCCCTGTCCTTCGCCGGCAAAGCGGGCCAGGCCATCGACCCGATGACCTACGTCTTCAAGGGCGCAGGCGCGGGCGTGTCGAAGATCGGCGACGTGATGGCCCACCTCAAGGACGCTGGCCACGTCGAGGTCCCAAAGATCTCAGAGGGTGCCTACAGCCTGCCCGAAGGCGCCACCAAGATGCCGGACGGCACGATCCAGCTGCCCAAGGACGCTGCCATCCCAGAAGGGGCGACCAAACTCCCAGACGGCAGCATCAAGCTGCCCGAGGGCACGGTCACCTTCCCGCCGAATACGGTGAAGGACCCATTCAACGGGAAGTACGCGAGCGGCAGAGGCGACATCTACAACGAGGACGGCAGCCTCTTCCAGCGCGCCGAGGACGCCCGCAAGGAAAAGACCGCCCCACCCGCCACAGGCGCGGACAACCCACGGATCGAAACCCCGGCCCGCCAGGAACAGCCGGTCCTGGCCAGCGTCGGCGGACGGGGCGACGACGCCACACGCGTCGGCTCGGACATCTCCGGCCCAGGCCGCGCCGGCGACAACGCGGGCCACGGCGACAGTGGCCTGGGCGACAACACCCCCACGGGCCGCGTCGGCGACCACGGCGCCCCGGGCGGCAGCGTGGGCAACCACATGCCCACGAACAACCTGGACAACAACCCCACCGGCGCTGGCGGCGGCCGGGCCACGGACACCACGCCCACTGGGGGAGGCCACGGCACTGGAGATGGGCAGGGAGTTCCGCACCAGGGCAGTCACGGAAACGGGCCATACGGCGGCCATGACGGGCCGGCTTCGTCCGACGCCGGCTCCGGGAACGGCGGTGGATCGGGCGGTGACGGTAGTGGAGCAGACGGCCCAGGCGCCCCTGGCGAGCAGCCTCCCGTGCATCTGGAAGGCGATCGCGTTGCGCAACAACCTATAGACAAGATGGCCCCCGAGCAGGAGGAAGCAGTCACGGCAGCTCTGGTGGAGTCGAAGGTGCCTCCGGTCGACCAAGAGCGAATGCTGACCCAGCTCCGAAAGTCCGGGTACGGAGCGGCTGTCGCCGAATACATCGCCAGCGGACGATTCTCTGGCAGCCCAGGGTATAAGGACCTGATCTTCCAGGTGAAGCAGAAAGATATGATGCCAGCTGTTCATCAGGCAATGGAGCATGCGGCTGAACTGCAGGCCAAGAACGTGGACAACATTGGATTTGAGCTCAAGCTGCCCGAGGACAAGCTTGACTTGGATGTTCTGGTCAGGTCTGAGAACGGCATCGAGTACGGTGCCCAACTCAAGGATGTTCAGAGCGCCGACGGGATCAGGTCGGCGGTGTCGAAGATTGCGAAGAAGCAATTGGCGGGCCCCGGCGTTAAGGTCAAGGCCGCGATTCTTGACATCGATGATGTCAAGGACGCGTTGACGGAGGTAACCTTGAAGAACGTTCAGAGGGCTGCAGATCGGGCCAACGCCTCTTTCGAGCTACGCTTTAAAGACGGTTCTCTCACCGTATTCCCGACCAATGCGACCAAGCCGTAAGGAAGTTCCATGCCGACTCTGATGCGCGCGCCGAGGGAATGCGGCTCATGGTTCTGGAATCTCGATGACGTGATGGAGCCAGGGCTGGAATCAGCTCTCCAGACGGCCGCCCGCATGTCTGCCCTCCTGCAGGAATACGAGTTGCTGGAGCCTGCGTCCTTGGAGTGGAGCTGGTTCGAGGTGGGCAAGGGTGGGCTCGGGATCCACAGCCGCCTCAACCTCGTGGGGCGTGCTCTGGATGATGCCGAGATCGCCGTACAGGCACGGGCATGCCAACCGGTTGGATGCCCAGCAGCAGAGATGTCGGAGATCCTGGTGGTGGGGCCGGGTACTTGGCTCGGCGCTGAAGGAAACCGACGTCGCGAACCTCGTCTGGTCGAACTCACCGTATCTCCCGACCCCGTCGATACCTCGGCGGAACTGTCGGTCTACCACGATGTATGGGGCCTATGCGACTTCCGGGGGAGGCCACATCCCGCCGTGCACTCGCAGAATGCCCCACGCCTAGCGGCAGCATTGCGCGGTCTGGACGGCTTGCTGGGAGTTGCGGCGGAGCCTGGCGAGCCGACCTATTTCGGGGTTGCTGAAGGCCATGGGATCAAGGCCCCCGACATCATCGACGGGCTCGGGCCCGATCTGACCGACTTGCTGTGACGAAAGGGTGGGGCGGACAGCCTGCCGAGCCTTTGCCCCTGGGTATCTCGCCAAATTCACCCACACGAGGTTGCGGGCAACCGGCGTGGCATGTGGCTGCCCCGTCGCCATCGCCTGCCTCACGCGCTCCAGGGAGCCACCACATTGGTGGCGCCAGGGGGCATCGGGTACGGGTAAGGCGGGCGGTGGCCACGGTACTGTCGTTCGCTGGCAAGTCGGGAAGGGCCATGGACCCGTTGACGTACACCGCCAAGGGTGTGAACCCGACGTGACCGAAATTTCTTCACGCAGGGTGTTGGAGCGACTGCGTGCCATCGGTTGGTCCGACGATTTCGGGGCATCCGATCACGCCAATTCGCGTGCTCTGCTCATGCGCGAATATTTGCGACGAGCGGCTATGTGGGCGCGTGCTTATGGGGCGGAGCAGTCTTGGCCGTTCTTCGACATCGCGGAGCACGTCGATGCGGAGCTCCAGACGCCCCCCGACGTCGCCGCCGAAGTGGAAGGAGTCCTGACCGGGCTCGCCCCGACTTCGCTGAAGCGGACCTGCCGAGCCGCTATCCGGTGGGCGGCGCTCCGTGACACCCCTGACGACCTGCCGGCCGATCTGCCAGACCCGTATGAACCGCTCCTGCTCATGTACGAACGGGGTGGCGGGTACTTCCTGGAGGAGTATCTCGACCTCAACGGCGTGATGATCCGGCTCGGCAACGTGGAGAGCAACGCTTCCGCCACGCCCTTCGTCACGCTCGCCCCAGCCACACTCGACGCCCTCGATGCCGAAGGTCGGATCACCTACTACGCGAAGGTCAGCGAGGGCTACCCCCGGCACAAACCGCGCGGAATCGTCCGGCGTCGAATCGACGAAGGTCAGACGCATGATGAAGCCTTCACCCGTCATCTCCGCTGGGAGCCGACTGAGTACCTCAAGTTGTACGACCTCGGTCACAACGAAGTGGACCATGTCGAGATCACAGAGATCGAGGCTGCCGCGTTCATCGAATCGGTGACGGCGAAGATCCTTGGCTCCCCTTCGGTCACACAGTGACCGTAGTTATTGCCCGTCATGGTGTGCCGGGAGGACCCGACGCCGAGAGCTTCGCGGAGCGGCTGGACGCGCACCTCGTCAAGGGCATCGACTGTCTTGAGGAGTCGACGGCCGTGATCGCCTCCACGTTCAGCACCGCTGTCCTGTCGCTGCGCGCTCACTGTGTCATCGACCCGCGGGCGGCGGCGGTGGAGACGTGGGAGGCCGCGGTCAACGCGATGCAGGTGGGCTCGGCGCTGTTCGCCGTGACGGGCATGAGCGAGGGGGCCGTCCAATGCCGTATCAACCGGAAGCTGCGGACCCTTCCGGCCATAGGCCCGCAGTCGACCGCCGATGCGGGTAACTGGCTGACGGCGTTCTGGCTGGCGGTCATTTGCCGTGAGCAGCAGCGGATGACGCAGTTGTGTGAGATCCCGCTGGATCGGCTGCGTTCGCCGGAGGGGCAGTATGACGAGTACATCTATCACTGGGTGGACATGCTGCAGACGTACTGGCTCCGGCGACCTGGACTGGCGGAGAAGCTCACCGCCACGCTCCGGGCGTCGGATCCGGCGGTGGCGCGGATTGCCCCGCAGGACCTGCTGCAGGGGCTCCTCTATCCGCCGATCAACCTCTTCTACCACTTCGTGCGCAGGGATGTGGAGGGCTTCAGCCCGGCCTTGGTGGAGGCGCTGAAGCTGCACAAGACGTACTGGACCATGGACGAGGCACGGGAAACGGACATCGACGGCAGTATCGCCCTAGGTCCGCTGGCCATCGCCTGCCTCGCCTATGACGGGGATATCCCGATCGAGGTCGAGTCCGAGTACCTGCCCAAGCACCTGCTCCAGCATGGCTGGCTCGGCGAGTTCCCCACCTGAGGTACCTGGCAGGGTGGTCGAGGCCGAACTACCTGGCCAGTGAGCTACTCAAGCGCGCCTGGCGGGGCGATTTCCGACCTGAGGTATAGATGACCACAAATATCCCCCGCCACCCCTTTCCCACGGGGAACGCGGAAGCGGGCCTCGCCGTGCTCCAAAACAACGCACAGGAGCTGATCGACGGGCTGGAGGCACGTTCCACCAGGCTGGGCGATGCCCTGGGCACCATGCTCACCCTGGCCAAGGCGCACTGCCTGATGGACCCGAGGGCTTCGATCTTCCCCACGTGGGATGCCTGGGTGAACGTGATGCAGGTCGGCTCCGCCGTGTTCGCTGCCGCGACCACGACCGAGGCGCGAGTTCAGTGCCGCATTGCGCACAAGGATCGGATACTCCAGGCCACCGGCCCGCAGTGGTATGTGCACCCGAACACCTGGCTCACTGCCTTCTACCTGGCCGTGGTGTGCCGGGAACGGGACAGGATCACGGCCCTGTGCCAGGTGCCGCTGTCCCTGCTGCGCGAGAACGGTTCGCGCTTCGACGAGTTCCAGTTCGCCTGGATCGACACCCTCCAGACCTACTGGCTCGGCGGCCCCGACCTCGGCCAGAAGCTGGTGGCCGCGGTGGACGGCGCGGACCCGGAAGCCGTCACCGACCCGGAGGCGGTGGGCAAGTTGGTGTACCCGCCGATGGAGATGTTCCACCGGATCGTCCGCAAGGACCACGCCAGCCTCAACCGTGTGCTCGTCGCCGCCCTCCAGTGGCACAAGGAGTACTGGAGCGAGGAGGACCGAGCCGCCACGATTCCGGGCCTCGTCGCGCTCGCGCCGCTCGCCATCGCCTGCTTCGCCCACGACGCGGGCATCCCCATCGAGGTTGAGTCCGAGTACCTGCCCGCCACCCTCCTGGGGCGCAACTGGTGCGGCGAGTTCCCTACGTGAGGCACAGGCCTCCTCCCGATGGTGCCGATCACGCCAGCGTCAGGAGGAGGCCGGGGCTACTTACGTAGCTCGAAGTCGCAGTAGGTCAGCTTCATTTGGTTCAGAGTTGTGTGGGCAGGGGCGGATCCTGGTGGAGGGCCTTGGCGGTCTTGCGGTTCTCCACACGCTGTACGGCTTCGCCGGTGCCGAGGACCGCGGCGACCAGGGCGAGGATCAGCCCAGTCGGCAGGTCATGAATGTAGTAGGCGATCAGGGACAGCGCCGCGGCGGCGATGGCGTACAGGCGGGTGCTGTGGGCGTGAATGAAGTCGATCAAGGTGTCAGTTCCCGTAGGCAAGTCGGTGGAGGAGGTCCCAGCCGCGCCGGCCGATGGCCGGGTCGTTGGGGCGGCCGGTGGTGAACAGGTTGTGCTTGCGGTTGAAGCCGGTCATGGCTTTCTGGGTGTTGGGGCCGTAGTTGTCGGAGAGAGGCACCGAGGGGTCGAGCCAGCCGGTGTCCTTCAGCGCCCGCTGAAGGCCCTTCGCAGACGGTGACGAGCGGCCCGGAGCAAGACCGTCCGGAAATGGAGGCGGCGCGTACGAACCTCCGCTCGCCTTCGCCGGGATCACGAGCTTCTGCCCGGGCTTGATGACGTACGGAGCCGTGATCTTGTTGGCCTGAGCGATCCGCTCCCAGTTGATGCCGAGCTTCTTCCCGATGCCGGAGAGCGTGTCGCCGCTCTTGACTACGTAGGTTGAGTTGCCGCCACTCTTCGATCCACCGTCAGAACTGCCGCTGGATGGCTTGGACTTCAGGCGCGCGGCGATCCGCTCGCGCAGCCAGCTCATGGTGAAGCCCTTGGGGTCGATCTTGCCGGGCTGCCACTCGCGATGTCCGATCACCGAAGCAGAACTCCACCCGTGGAAGCGGCAGAGCACGGTTGCCGCGCGCTCGATCGCATCGAGCTGAGCCTGCGGCCAGGGGTCCACTCCGTCGCCGAGGTTCTCGCACTCGAACCCGTAGAAGTGAGTATTGCCGTCCGTATCGGCGTCATTGACCGAGGGCAGCGACCGCTCCGCGACGACCGCGCGCAGCACATCACCGTCTCCTCGGCCGGCGTGGTTCGCCCGACCATTACCGATGAGATAGACGGTGCCGTCCTTCGCGATCATGCCGTGGCACAGCGGGCCCGGCAGGCCCGAGTAGCCGTTCTCGCAGATGCTGACTGTGCTGGTCGTGCCCGACGTGACGGTGTGGTGGATAATCACCCCGTTCACTGGGCCCCACGGCCCCTTGTGGTTACGGTTGTGGCCACGCCATCCCGGCCGTTCTACGACTTTCACGCCCTCGGTGCGAAGGGCCGCGACCAGGCGG
Source organism: Streptomyces sp. NPDC050636 (assembly GCF_040654775.1). Taxonomy (NCBI): domain Bacteria; kingdom Bacillati; phylum Actinomycetota; class Actinomycetes; order Kitasatosporales; family Streptomycetaceae; genus Streptomyces; species Streptomyces sp. NPDC050636. The sequence goes on along the minus strand of NZ_JBFAIP010000010.1, from coordinate 106,660 downwards.
TCAGGGCTAATGGGTGTCGCCAACGCTGGCGCTCTCAATCTCCCCGCGCCTCAAATTCATTGATACGTGGCTCCGTTGCTACAGAGCCGATCCCCGCGAGGCGAGCCACAGCTGCACCGTCATCACCAGCAGCGGTGAAACGAAGGAGCTGATCACCAGTCGGCGCGTTGCGGCCGCCTGGTCCTGATCCTCGCGACGCTGTTGGGCCGTCCGCTCCGCCAGTTGTTCATGCTCTCCACGCAGGCCGGCCAGCCCTGCCTCGACCTGGCCAATCCGCTGCTCGATGGCCCGCTGGTCTGCCCGGTAGACATCCTCGGTGACCACGTGATCGAGACGGGCAGCGAGCTGAGCGAGATCGCCGCGCAGATCCTCGCGCAGCTGTGACACGGCGCGGTGCAGCTCCCACAGCGTGGGCTCGGCGCTCGGCGGCACGGTCACCGCAATCACTCCTGGCTGCCCCGCGCCCTGTCTCGATCGTACGGGTGCCAGCATCCCGCCTCATTGCATGAGGGAGCCTCCCCGCTGCGACAGGGAGAACATGACTTCAGACGTAAAGGCGAAGGTTTCCGATTCAATCAATAATCCCTAAACCGTGCATCGCTCACCGATACGGAACGAGCAAGGTCATCACTCCGTTGTGGTGAATGATGGCCCTGTGAGCGCCTCAGAAGGTGCGGGCCCAGTGCTCAGGTGGGAGCGTGATTCCGTAATCCCACACAAGACACGCCCAAGTCGGCGCTCGCCAGCAAGGAGTCGGTTCAAAATGGCAAAGGCTAAGGTTCTCGTGGAGCTTGAGAGAGGGCTGCACAAGGAAGGATTTCAGGCATTCAGCGCCGCCGTTTCCTCTGAAAGTAACGCGTACGAGCAGTGCGCCTATGCGCTGGAGTCTACCGCTGGTCTGGGCGTCGAGCCGGACGAAAATTTGGCTCCTGTGCCAATGTTCGGAACCCGCTCGGGAGAAAACGGCTATGACATGCCGTCGGACCTTGCTGCCTTCGCCGACCCTAACACAAATGATGACCTCCCTGGTGCGAGTCTAGTGATCCCGGTGGAGGTCGATCACTCTAATCTTGACGCATTGCGCGAGCGAGACGGCGTCGTCGGCGTTTGGCCGAATTCACGACTGTTTCTCTATGGTGATGAGGAACCGGGCATCGAGGAGATCGAAGTCCAGACCTTCGATCTCGCCCGGTCACGCAGTGGAGTCGATTGCAGGCCTTTTAGGCCGGCGGTCGACATCAGCGTCATTCGGCAACTCCTTGGTGTCTCCCCTCTATGGCGCGACGGTTTCCGCGGCCAGAATGTGGCTGTTGGAATCATCGACGAAGGGATCAATGGAGACGCATACCCGGTTTCTGGGGGGTTTGCGAGAATTGGGAGCTCGCGTCAGCCCGGTTCAGCTCCTATTACGAGTCACGGTTCCATGTGTGCTGCGGACGTACTCGTTGCAGCACCTGCAGCCCGCCTGTATGACTATCCATTCCTCGGCGTGCCCAACTCAGGTGGTGCCCTGGCAATGTTCCAGGCAGTTCTGGATCAGCGTCGTATTGATGGAACGCCCCATCTGACTACAAATAGCTACGGCTACACGGGAGTGCCGGATCGCAACGATCAGCCCTTCCATGAAGTTCACGATTTGGATCACCCACTGCACCGCAAGGTGCGCGAGGTGGTAGCGTCCGGAGCGGCTGCTTTCTTCGCTGCGGGTAATTGTGGAGAGCCATGCCCCACCGGTAGATGTCATCCGAGTGGCATCGGGCCTGGTCTCTCCATCCATGCCTCGAACAGCCTCCGCGAAGTGATTACGGTTGCTGCGGTGAACAGTCGTCACGAGCGTATCGGGTATTCCTCCCAGGGGCCCGGCATGTTCGAAAAAGAGAAGCCGGACCTCGCTGCTTACACGCATTTCTTTGGTAACTTCGGCCCTGGGCGACCAGGTGGGACCAGCGCGTCACCGTTCGACAGCGGAACGTCAGCGGCAACGCCGATCGCGGCCGGCGCGGCGGCACTTCTACTGTCAGCGTTCCCGGAGCTGTCGCCTGGCGATCTTCGCAAGGCGCTTTTGGCTGGCCTGGTCAGCACAACAGGCTCGCCCTGGGATCCGGGGTATGGACAGGGGATCCTGAACGTGGCGGCGTCCTACTGGAACCTGCTCCACAAGCCGTGACTCCTGGCGCGTGCCGACATCGGGAGTAAGGTTGCTTCGATACCTAGACCGCCGTTACGTCGGAGGCTTCCATGAAGTGGCTTCTGAGGGTCCCCGTAGATGCCGATCTTGACGATCTGGCGACGAAGCTATCTGTCATTGGCTGCACGCTCGATGATCTAGATCCTGTGCCGCAGGAGCCCGACGAAAAGATCGTTTACGCCGAAGGGCCACGTGATCTTCCGGCGCGACTGTCCCAGATCAGTGTTTCCGTGAAAGCCTATCCGAACTCGGAATTCGAGTTCTACAACTAAACGCCGTCTCCTTTGAGGCGGCAGTCGCGCAGGATCTTCCACCTCTTCATGCGTGTGAAGGTGTGCTCGACACCGGCACGGACCTGTTTGCGGGAATGAATGTTTCCTCTTTCCAAGCGGTGGGGGGGGCTGGCCAGCGGCACGGCGGTGTGGGATGACGAGCCCGGCGCCACAATGCCTAGCGCAAAGAGGTGGATCCGGCCTGATGGCAGTCTGGACAGGCGTGGCAACTCCATAGCAGCACCGGGAATCGGTAGTTTCGTCGCATTGTCAGTCAGGAGCCTTGAGCGGTTCCTGACCACCTGCGACGAAAGGCGCAGTCATGCCCGAGAGGACTTCGAAAGACCTACCTACAAGTCAGCCCAGTAGGGACGGTGCAGCCAATCTTGTGGGCGCTCTGCTCGGCTGCTACGGCCATGACGTGGCGGGCGAGGACAACAACCCCTTGGAAGAATTGCTGAACGAGCTGGAGAACGCCGACCTCGGGGATCAAGCCAGATCCTGGCTGAGTGCCGACGAGAACGAGCTAATCAGCGGCGCGGAGCTCGGGTGGGCGCTGCCTGACGACGTGATTGACCAGGTGGCATGGGTAACAAATACGCCCGTCCAGGAGGTCGCCGACCAGCTCGCCTTGGTGCTACCGGAGGTGGTAGATCGGCTGACGCCAGACGGTCAGATGCCGCCGGAATCTTTGATGGACCTCGTAGAACAGCACCGGCTGCCGACATCCACGAAGCGTTCCTCAAACTGGCCTGTTGTCTGATCAGCCACCGACAACACAGCTCATTGCGTTAGCGGTTGTTAGAGCATGTCGGCTCATCGTTCCCAGCGGATGCGAAGGCGCTTGAAGCCGTGCAGTCAGGTGAACGTCCGCTCCGCGCCCCATCTGTAGGTGCCCAGTCCGGTGTCGTGCGGTGTGCCGCGGAGGGCGATCGCGGGCACGATGCGGCGGGCGCGGACCTGGTTGCGGTAGACGTCGTGATCGTAGCCTCGGTCGGCGAAGAGCGAACCGGGCTTATGGCTGGGGTGGCCAACGCGTTCCCGCACCCGCGGGATCGCATCGAGCAGGGGAAACATCTGCTTGGGCTCCCATGGTTGTTCGGCTATCCGCACTTCTCAGTTCGCCCTGCAACTTACCCCGTCGAATCCCACCCACGATGCCTTGCTGCCGACCATCGGATACAGCTGTAGTGCTCCGCTGGTGTAGATGTCCAAGCGCAGGACCACTCCGCCGGCCGTGGACGGAATGAGCACTCGGCGGAACGCAGCAGGCCGGTAGCCCTCCGGAAGGAGCCCGATCTGTCGGCCGGGCCGTACTTCCGGGTCCTTCAGGTCGACATACCCCGAGAGTTCGATGGTGCGGTGCGGCGTAACGCGAACTTGAGGGGGCACTTGCCCTTCGGTGACGTTGGCCGAGAGCTGGATGGGGCACCAGTCCGTACCTCGATGGGAAACCCACGTGCCGACGGTGATGTTCTCGGGGGTGACGGTGGTGGTGGCATCACCGCCGGAAGAAGTCGTGCGCACGGTGACCTTGGCGCCTTCGACGTCGAGCCAGGAGCGAGCCCCGACGCTTCCGCGGTCGTTGCCGGAGGCTTCGCGGCCGTCCTGCACATAGATCCTGAACAGGCCGGTGTCCTTGGGGCCCTTGGCGCTGATACCAGCCGCGCTGACCTCGCCGTGGTCCTTATTCAGCCCAGTCGTTGACGCGAGGACGAACGCCCCGCCTTGTACGTCGAGCTGAGGGGAGAGCAGGGTCAACTGGGCTATGTCGGGCCGCTCCCAGCGGTCGAGCTGGACAGCGGGCGCGGTCAGCTCGAGGGCGGGATATGCCTTCCCGTCCGTCCTGATATTGGCGCGCAGGCTACCGGGTGCTTGCTCCAGGTCGGAAGCGGAGTGCAGGAGCAGTGAGGGGATTTGCTCCATGGGAGCCGGTGGATTCGGCGTGACGACTACGCGGCTGCCGCTTGCTCCGGTACGTACGGTGCTGCCGGTGACAACTGCGCCGTCGATCGTGCCGCCAGTGATGTGCTTGCCGGAGATCGCATCGGCGGCGATGCTGTCCGCCGTCACGGAACCTGCTTGGAGGTCTTTGGTGCCGGCCCGTCGTGGGGTACCGGCTACTGCATCACTGGCGGAGCCAGCGACGCCGGCCAAGCTCCGGCCGCGTAGCTTCACCCACCAGTCGGTGTACGGCAGGGGCACAGTGCAGGAGCCACCCTGTGGGGTCTCGATGGTGTCGCGCAGCGTCCCCTGTGTCGGCTCGAACTCAGGTGACGGGCCGACGTGGACCTCCACCCGCGCGAAGTCCAGCGGAGCCACCGCTGCATCGGCGAACCCTCCGTCCCAGGACACGCACAGGGCCCCCAGAGCCGCTTCGACCTTCGGGGCAGAAGGCTTCGGAGGGACTGGTCCGTTGACGACGGATACGCCGCTGGTGCCGTCCGGTTGCTGCCCGACGAGGGCACGCAGTGACCCCTGGGCGTCGTACACCTCCAGGGCGCCATCTTCGATTGAGGCGTTGGCGAGCTTCGGGGCCCGGGCGAGGGCCTGGACATGCTTTTCCAGGAGGGCGAGTCGGGTACCGATATCGGCAGGCAACAGAGTGTCCTTCGGGGTTAGGCGGCCGAGCCGTAGTGGTAGGCATCGGCGCGGGTGAGCGTGAGGGAGGCGGTCTCGCCGGCCCCGGTGTCGGGCCGTACGGTCCAGCCAGCGATGCGGCACCAGCCGGACCAGTTCGTCCACTGGTCGCGGACGGATATGCGCACGTCGTCACCGACCTGCCAGGAGCCGATCGGCGCCTGTGAGTGATCGCGGACGGTGATCTGCTCGACGTGGCCGAGCGACTGGCGCCATGCCCGCTCGGCTTTGGCGCGCCGAGCCAGCACGTCCTTGCCGCGTACCTCGGGCAGCTCCAGGACGTGCTCCAGGCGCAGCCTGCGGTTGCGGACGGCTTCGATCGCTCGCTGCTGGGCGCGTCCTTCGCCACTGCCGGTGGCGATGACGACCTGCGCGTACTCATCGGCGCTGTAGGTGACCGGCGGGCTGTCGATGATGTTGATGCCGCTGGTGAACGCCACGTCGGTGCGCCGTGCTCCCAGACGCGGGTAGCCGAGCCGGATGCGGCGGACCGGACGCAGGTCCTTGTCCCACCAGGTGGTGCACGTGTAGTCGGGGGAGTCCGGCTCTTTCATGAGGTCGTCGAACTGGTCGCCGAGGACCGGGGTTTCCCACCAGCGCGAGTGCCACGGCTCGGAGGGTGTGCCGACCATTGCCTTCGACGTGGTCGCGTCGACGCTCAGCTTGAGGTCGCCGTCCGGGATCGATTGGGCGTAGGCGACGATGTCTCGCGCGATCTTGCACGGGTCCGCGCGCACGTAGGGGCCGCGGCCTCCGAGCTCACCGTCGAGGTCGTGCCGCTGCTGCAAGTAGGACGTCCACCCCGCCGCCTCCACCTTCAGCTCGTCACCCTCTGGCTCGGTCTGCCAGATCAGCCCGCCCCACCGCAGCTGCCCGTTGCGCTCGGCGTAGATCAGCGTCGTCCCGGGATCCGCCAGCTCAGGGTGCAGCCATGCCAAACGAGGCGACAGCGACCCCTTGAGATGGCCGGGGCCATTGAGCTCGGGTCCGAACTCAACGTCAGTGAGAGGCAGGTGAGGCGATAGCCATTCGCCTGTCAGCGCGTGCTGGGTGAGGTACCGGTAGGTCACACCGGGCCCTCGGTGAACTCGACGTCGGCGATGATGGATGTGCCCTCATCGACGGAGAGGTCACCCTTGTCGCCCTTGCTCATCCGGGCCCGCAGGAACAGCGGCTGGCTGGTGCCGCGGTACTCGGCGGGGAGCGTGAGGGTGTCGGCGACCACGGCAGTGGTGCGACGGATTCCCTTGCCCTGGTCATCATCAACGACGGTGCTCTGGCTCTCGGCCTTGCCCAGAACGATCTGCATGACACCGAAGACATTGTCGAAGTCGAGCCGCAGCCCCGCCAAGGTCACCACGATGATCGCTTTCGTGGCCCAGTCCGGAACGGGGATCATCCAGCGGGCCTCCGGCGGCCACGCGTGCCACTGATCGTCGTCCTGCCACGCCTTGGTGAGCTTGTGCGGATAGGCGGTGTGCAGGGTGCGTTCCCGCCTGGGGTTGGCGACCGTGCGCAGGTCGCGGATCATCGCCGCAGTGATCGTGGCGGTGTTCGCGGGGATGTCGAGGCGGGCTATTGCGATGCCGGTGACGCCCTTGGGCGCGTTGGTCGTGGTGGGGGAGACGTTGGGGACGACGTCGAAGAAGTTGATCGCGTCCTTCGCCGGGTCGAGGCCGCCCTCGTACTCCGGGTCCTGAACCTTCAGGACGATCAGGTCTGAGCGGGGTGTGGCGCCGGTGGGGGCGACCGGCACCGTTTCCGTGCCGATGTTGTAGGCGGTGTACGAGCCCTGCCACATGTTCGCCTTGCCATGGATCACCGCCGAGCCGTCCGCGACCTGCACGCCCGAGCCGGGTACGGGCAGCGGCGTCACCTTCAGGTCGGTGGCCTCGGTGATGCCCTCCATTCCGCGACTGAGGTCCTTGATCATCATCCGGAACGTCTGCGCGCTGTGGGTGGCGCCGTCGACGAGCAAAGGGGCTTGGGCGAGCGTCATCGGGGGTTCGAAATCCTTCGGTCGGATAGGGAGATGTAGGCGTCGCGCCACTTCGCTGTGAGGCGTGCGGTCGCGGTCGGATCGGAAGCGGTCCAGCGCAGTTCACTGCGCCCAGGCGGCAGTACGAACGTGTCCAGGCGGGAGGTGGTGGGGGCGCTACCGCCGTTGTCGCGGGTGACGCGAATCTGACCGGGGCGCGTATCGACCCGCACCCACTGGCCGGCGGCGAGCGTGACCGGCAAGTCGATGGACCGGCCGGTCTCGACATGCGTGATGACCGGGTTCGCACACGGCCCGTGCACGGTGATCACCGGATGGGCGTCGACGTCGCCGTTGTTGGTCACCCAGCCGGGGCGAGTCTGCCCAGACGGATTGCCGCTGGTAACGCGGATCGGCGCCTGCACAGGGGCGGTGAAGCCACCGCCGGACAGCCAGCCCAGCCGCAGATGGGCCTGCTGCTCGAAGTCGGCAGAGAAGCGTGCGTAAGGGGCAACGAACTCAAGGTCGAGCGGCACCCAGCCCAACGCGGCCTTCTCCAACGTCGGGTCGATCTTCCGCATCCGGCCGAACAGGACCCGCACAGGCGAGCCGGGCCACTTGATGCGCAGCGGCATCAGCGCCCCGCCCACCGTGCGCACCCCTGCCTCGTCGGCGACCGCTTCCAGGCCGGCGAGGATCTGCGCAGCGGCGGCCGGGTCGCCCGGCGTCTTGATCGCGCAGTCGATGCGCAGCGTGCGAGCCTCGTACCAGTCCGGCGCCAGCCACGCGCCATCAGCGCCCGGCTGCGGCACCACCTCACCACGCACACCGGCACGGCCCAGCCCCTCGATCTCGGCGATCGGGATACTCGTGTCGTGCCCGAGGACGATGCCGCCGAAGTCGAGCTGGAAATCCTTGAGTTCGGGTGCGCTCATCGCAGGACGCCCCCACGCTTCGCACGCCGCATCTGATACGAGACAGCGGAGGTGATGTCGTCCGCCGAGGCACGGCTCTGGGCGACGTGGATGGTCTGGGAGCCGATCGCCGGGGCCTGGTGCACGACGACTACGCGGGCCCGCCCAGCGGCGGCGTCGACGAGACGGCGCGGGGTCAGGGAGTAGCCGAAGCGGTCCGCGGTGTCGGCAAGCACAGCGGTGGCCCGTCCCCGTTTGGCCGGGGAGTGAGGGATGTACGACTCACCGCGGGTCTCCCGCTCGGCGAACTTGATCAGCCCGTTGTTCGAGGAGTAGACCCCTGGCTCCCACATGCCGCCGTTGGCGTACGCCTTACCAGCGTTCGCCTTCACCAGGTCTGCGAGGAACCGGTCGGCCTTGCCCGTTTTCTTTATCTGCCCCTTTGCCCGGTTGGCGACCTCGATCAGCCGGTCCTCTTCGATGCTGGTGAGGTCGGCCACCGCATGGATGCCGCGGCCCTTCGCCAATGCATTGATGATCTTCACGAGGTCGGTGAGCTGATCCCCATCCAGGACCCGGCCCGCATCGTGAGCGGCCTTGTTGGCCTGCTTGGCCTTCTTCGGATCCTTCGCCGCCTGCACAGCGAGGGTCTCGGCACCCTCGTCGTTCTGCTCAGCCAGGCGCTTGGCAAGCGCCCCGTATCCGTTCGCGGCCAGCTTCGACAAGTTGTTCTGGAAGGCGGTGGAGTCCTTGACCGCGTTCTGCAACTGACCGGTGTAATCGGCCAGCGTCGCCTTCGCGGTGCCAGCGAGCTTGGTGAGCTGCGCCGCCATCGACTTCACGTACGTGCTGGATCCGCGGGCCATCTTGCGGGTGAGCGTGACGCCGTCCTCACCCATCTCCTCCAGCGCCTTGGCAACGTCCGTGCCCGCGCGCTGAGAGACGGTCGTCAGGTCATCGCGCCAAGCGGAGGCAGTGCGCACCGACCTGCGCAGGTTCCGCTCGAACATGCCGAGGTCGAAGTGCTCTGTGCCGTCCTTGCCCTTGCGCTGTGACTTTGAGATGACGTCGGAGATGGAGAAGCCTGAGTCGCCGAGGGGCTGGTACGACCAGTTCGACAGGCCGCCGTTGGCGTACCAGGCGATACCGGACGGATCACCACCGAGCCGCCGCACGATCTCTTCCGTGATCCGGCGCGAGCGAGGACGCTTCGACTCCGCGAGCGGGACGTAGCCCTCACCTTGAGTCTCCGGCTCCGCCCACACACGCATCGCGCCAGCGGGCGCTATCTGCGCCACGTGGTTCTCGCGGACACCACCGTCTGCGTAGGTGACGACTCCGCCGTCCTTCTTCCACAGCGGGACGCCGTTGACTATCGGGGGCCCCAGCGTCTGAGTCTGGACGTAGTTGGTGATCGTCCGGCCGCGCAGGGAGTCGATCGCGGACTGGATCGTCGCGACGCCGCTCTGTGCGGGGCCGGTCGGCACCGTTACAGAAACGTTCTTGCTGCCTGGGATGTCGGTGACCTTGATGCCCAGGGCTTCGAGCTGAGACCGCGCCTCACTCGTCGGAGCACTTACGGTCACGGTCTTGCCGCCGGGCACTCCGGCGATCTTCTGCTTGACCGCCTCCAGGCTGCTGATCGTCTCCTGCGTCGAGGAGGTGACCTTGACGTGCTTGCCGCCCGGAGTCTGGGCGATCTTCGAGATCAGGGCATCAAGGTCCGTCAGCGCCACGCCGGTAGGAGCGGTGACCTGGACACGCCGATCCTTCAAGTCCTTGATCTTGAAGCCCAGCTTCTCCAGCTCCTCGCGGGCCTCATTGCTGAGGGTGGCGATGGTGACGATCTTCTTTTCCGGGGTCGCCTTCAATGCCTGCTGGACGGCGATCAGTTCCGCCATCGACTCGTCCATACCGGCCGTCTGGAGAAGGATGGAGACCTGCTCGGGCACGAGCCCGGCCGCGTCGGCGAGCTTCGCGGCCTGCTCGGCGCCCAGCCCGAAACCTTGAGCGGTGGTGATGGCCGACTCGCGGGCGGTCTCCATCTGCTGCTGCGCAGCCTTCAGCGCCTCAGGGACGGTCTTTCCGTTCGCCTCCGCGTACTGATACGCCGCGAGCGCGGCGTCCGCCGAGTTCGTCGAAAGGCCCTGCAACAGGTCGTACAGCTTCTGCCCGTTGCGGGTGACGGTCGAGAGTGAACCGTCCATGTTCAGCAGGGACTTGCCGTACCCCTGTGTCTGGTCGACGCCGCCCTTCAACGACTCGGACGCATCGGACACCGAGCGGTTCAGCCTGGCTTCGGCCGCAGAGAGGTTCACCGAGCCGCCGGCGAGGACGTTCAGTGCATCGTGCAGTGCACGAGCCCGGGTGTCGGCATCCGCAGTGGAATCGGACAGGCGGCGCATCGCGTCGGAGAACTTCCCGAACGGCCCGACCGCATCGGCCGCGGTCCGGCCTCCCGTCCCGGTGGCGTCGGCGAGGTTCTTCGCGTCCTTGACGGCATCGGACATCTCGCCCTTGACCGACCCGAGGGCATCAGCGGCGTTCTTCGCCTTCTGGCCGAACTCGGTGTACCCAACTCCGCCGCCCTTCATCGCCCGCAGGTTGGCGCCGGCTGTCGCGTTCAACTCCGACTGAAGAGTCCCCAGGGACTTGCCCTGCCCGAAGTAGGAGTTGGTGAGCTCCCGCATGGAGATCCCGGCGTCCGCCATGACATCGACCAGACGCTTCTTGCCGTCATGGACCTTCGTGTCCATGAGCGACTGGGCGGCTGCGACACGGACGCTGTCCGTGACCGCACCATTGGACTCCCGCAGAGCCTGCGTGAGAGTGCTGATCCGAGACTGGTGTTCCGCTGCTGCTTGGGCGGCTCGCTGCTGGTGAGAGGCGAGCATCGACAGCCCCACACCAGCAGCGGCGATGGCGACACCCCATGGGCCACCGAGCGCGCCCATCAGCCCGCGGGCCGCACCACCCAGACCGACGCCGATGGACCGGGTCAGGCCTGCGACCGGTCCGGACGCTGACCGGAAAGCCGAGGTCATCTGCCCGACGATCGGAATGCGCGTCTGCAAGACGGCGAGAGCCTGCCCGACCCGGCCGATCGATTGGCCAGATGCGGCAGCGATCTGCTGCTGCTCCCGCATCTGCTCGCCGAAACCCCGGAACGCCTCGGTGACCGGGCCAGCGACCGTGCTGCCCAGCCGCATGAACATCGGCGTGACTCGGCGGGCCAGCAGCATCGCCATGATCGCCGTCTGCACTGGGCCGGGCAGAGCAGCAAACCCCTGAACGAGCCAGGCGACCGTGTGTCCGATCGGCACGAGCACCCCGGAGACCGTGCCGGCCGCAGACGAGACCAGATTCAGGGCCGTGACGACCATGTCGAGTGCTGTCGACCCGGCGTCCGACTCGTCTCCCAGGTCACCGATCGCCTCGGCGACGGGGGAGACCGCGGAGCCGACGTTCCGCAGGATCTCCATCAGCGCGCGGCCGCCATTGACCAGGACGTTCAAACCCGCCGCGGCGGCATCGAACGTCAGCTCCTTCAGCGGCTTCCCCACCCCGCTGAACGCGTCCGTGAGCTCGTCGACACCGGATGCTGCCGCTGCCGAAAGCCCGGGCCTGGCCAGCGTGTACAAGTCGCGGGCGTAGTCCAACGCCTTCGCGAGCGGTGGTGTCGCCGCCTGCAGACCGGACGTCGCCAGCCGCGTCACCTTCTCCAGCGCGGGAGCGGCAGCCGTGTAGAGGACCTGGCCGGTGTTCTTCCACTGCGTCTTGAGCTGGGTGACCGCGCCCGACAGCCCCTTGGTCTGGGAGGCGGCGATTTCCTCCGCTGCTCCAGTGCGGGCGATCGCCGTGTGCATCTGGTCGTACGCCTCGACACCCTGATGCGCGAGCGCCGACGCCCCGGCCAGGGCGGGCTTGCCGACGACGTTGGAGAGCGCCCCCAGGAAGTCCTTCTGCGACATCCGGTGCTGGGCCTGCTCGAAGCCCTCGATGACCGTGCGGAGGCCCTTGAAGTTGCCCTGCGTGTCCCAGGCTTCAATGCCGAGCTCTGCCAGGCCCTTGCGCATGTTCGCGGTCGGCTTGGCGAGGTTCGTCAGCATGCCGCGCAGCGACGTTCCTGCCTTGGAGCCGAGAATGCCGGAGCGGGCCAGCATCGCCACCGCCGCCGAGGTGTCCTCGATCGAGATGCCCAACTGGGCGGCTACGGGGCCCGTGTAGGACATCGCGTAGTAGATGTCCTGCAACCCACCGGACGCCGCGTTCGCGGAGGCGGCAAGGACGTCCGCTGCCCGGCCCGCATTGTTCGACGACAGACCGAACTGGTCCATCACGTCGCCGAGGTACCGGCTCGCGTCCGCTGCCGAGAGGTTGTCGGCGGCAGCGAGCTGCATCGCCGCCCTCGCGTTCGCGATCGACGACGTGGAGGTCTGGCCGGCCTTGGCCAGCTCCAGCACCGCGTCCGCGGCCTTCGCAGCGGACGTGCCGGGGATGTTCAGGTCGGCGCCGAGCTCGCGGGCCTTCGCCGCGGCCTGCACCATCTCCTGGCCGGACGCGCCGGTGACCGCGCCCCACTTGTTGATGGCGCGCTGGTACTCGTTGCCCTCTTTCGCGATCTCGGCGAGCCCAGCGACGATGCCGCCACCGACGACGAGATTGCGCAGGTGGTGCGCTTCCTGCCGGGCGCCGAGCAGCCCGTGCCTCAGCTGCCGCATCGAGGCGTGCCCGTCCGAGCCGACGCGGCGTAGACCGGCGCGGGCACCGTCGGCGTGCCGTCCCAGGGTGCGCAGCCCGGATGCGGCGCCGCGTGCACCGGAGCCGGTCTGGCCAAGCTGCCGGTTCAGCGCAGTGACGTCCCGGCCCAGTGCGCGGACGGCGCGCGATGCCTGCCGGACCTCGGACAGGAGCCGGGACGCGTCGGCACGCATCTGCACGCTGAGCTTGTAGTTCGACACCTGCCGGTGCCCTTACTCCCCGCGCCCCTTTCCCGCTCTACCCCTGACGCTGCTCCCAGCGGCCGCGCGGAACGAGGCCGATCCGCACGCCATACCCATCGGCCCCGTCCGGGACCTGCTCCTGCTCGGCGCTGATCAGCTCACAGCCGACGCACCGCACCGTGGTGGTGACGTACGCGTACCGGTCACCACCCTGGGCCTCGTCCCACTCCGCCGCCCGAGTGCCGCACTGTGAGCACACGCTGGACCGGTACGCCTCATACGCGAGCGCCTTCGCCCGGTCCGTCTCCGACCAGCGGCCGTCACCCGCGCCGAGGAAGAAGCTGTGCGGAATCCGGTAGCGGTCGCACAGCCCCAGCTCCGCACGGAACTGTGCGTCCGCGATCAGTCTTTTCCCAGCTCCACGGAGCTGGTGCGGACGATCTGCTGCGCCTGCCACGCCGCGGCGAACAGCGCATTGGACTCGGCCACCGGCCATGAGTCCAGGAGGTCCTGGGCGTCGTCCTCGGTCATTCCCTCGACAGCCTTGCCAGCATCGTCACGCTCGATGTGCGCGGCCGCGATCAGCGCCGCGGGGAACGTCTCCGGGTTCCAGGCATCCCCGTCCTCAGCCTGCGCCTCCGTCGGCGGGAACCGCTTGATCAGCCCGTCCAGCACGGGCCGGGGCAGAGCCTTGAACGTCAGCGCCAGGGAGACCTCGCCGAACGCCTCCCGAGCCACCACGAGGTCGTGCTCCGCCCGCTCCGTCTCCGCGCTGGTGGTGCGCTCGGCCTCCGCGTCGGCCATGCGGCAGCGAGCTACCTCCAGCTTCGCCTGCTCGAGGTGCTTCTTCGCGGCCAGGTCGTCGCAAATCTGCAGGGTGTGCTCCGGAAGCTGCCGGGCACGGAGACGAGCCAGCTTGCGGGCCCAATGGGCGTCACGGGCAACAGCGTTCGCGGGCGGTGCAGGGGTGGGACGGGTGGTGCTGGACATGCAGGACTCCACACAGAAGCGCGATGAGGGGGAACAGGTGGGGAGCCCGGCCGGACCGTGCGGCGGAGCGCCGGAACGGAGGGGGATGGCGCTGCAACGCGCGCAGGCCGGCCGGGCAGTTCAAGGGGGCGGCCGGGCTACTTCTCGATCTTCGACTGGGCGCCAGCCGGGATCTCCGCGTCCTGAGTCGGCTTCTCCGTGATCGAGAAGTTCACGGTGAACTTCGCCGCCTCGTTGTCCGTCGAGTAGTTCGGTGAACGGGAGCCGATCCGCACAGGGAAGACGTCCATCGACCGGGAGGTAGGCACGTCTCCCTTGCGGAGGAAGACGACCCAGCCGGTGTCGTCCTTCTTCAGCAGCTGCTCGATCTCGTCCGACACCTTGTCCTCGTAGAACCCGAGGGACGAGTCATCCGCCTGATCGGTGCCCGGGATCTTCGACTCGAACGTGGAGCCCAGATCCGGTGTCTCGATCGCCTGATTCGACAGCGACCAACCGTCGATCGCCGCAATCGCATTCGTGAGATCAGTGCCAGCGGTCAGCTCCGGACGAGTCGGCACATGACCCGGGTCAGCGACCGTCTTCAGCCACAGGACGCGAGTGACACCGCGCCGCGAATACTTCTTTACCTGCAAGGTCTGCTGTCCGATTCCGGGACGGCAGCCAGACGTTGCGAGTTGAGATGGCCCCGTCCCTCGACGAAGAGTCGGGGAACCGGCCCATCCCGGATTGGGTGGGCGTCCGCGCGGGGCCTTCGCGGTAAGGGTGCTCCCAGGCTTAGCAGGCAATGCCCAGCTCGACGGGCGGCACGGAGATCACGATACCGTCGCGTAGGTGACGCCAATGAGTCGGCCGCTCGCCGACCACCACCGCCCTGCCGGCCACAGGCTGGTGGTCCAACTGCCTGCTGTAGCGGTGATACACCCGCTGGGAGGGGAAACCGAGGTCCGGACACGACCTCGATGTGGCGACGCTGGAGACCTGTACCAACACCCCCCGGCGAAGCCATTCTGGCGCTCAACTCTGATCCCAGTAGCCCCGGGAAGGAGCACGTCCGACAGACAAGCTCCCAGCACTCATGACCGGGGTATTCCCCTTGATGCGTCGGTCTGTTTTCAGCTTCGTGTCGGCATACTCTCTTCATGGACCCGGGAGCAGCGGTAGTCCTTGGTGCTGGCATCGGTGCGGTGGGCGCCGCTCTCACCGCCTTGGCGACTGCATGGGCCATGCGATGGGAGTCGCATTTTCACGCAAGCACCACATACAGGCAGTGGCGACGTGAAGCCCGTCGAGACGCTTAACTCGCTGTTGTAGCTGCTGGGCGCACTATGAGCTCATAACAGGATCATGAGCGGCCCTTCTTGAGGAGTCTCCAGCAGATGAGGCTGCAGGCCAACGAGATGAACGCGTCATGGAGTTCGGTTCGGCATTCCCAGCGGACGGCGAGGCGTTTGAACTGGTGGAGCAAGGCGAAGGTCTGCTCGACAACGTAACGGAGTTTTCCCCGGCCCTTGATGTTCGGGGCGCCCTTGCGGGAGATGACCGGCAGGATGCACCGCTTGCGCAGCTCACGCCGGTTGGGGTTGGAGTCGTAGCCCTTGTCACCCAGAAGTGAGTCGGGGCGGCGGCGCGGGCGGCCGGGGCCGTCCCGCCACGGGAGGGATGCCGTCAACGAGGGCGAGGGTCTGGGCGACGTCGTTAACGTTGGCCGCGGTGGTGATGACCTTGAACGGGGTGCCTCGTCAGTCGCAGATCAGATGGTTCTTGCTGCCCGCCTTCCACCGGTCGACCGGCGCCGGACCGGTGTCGGCTCCCCCTTTTTCGCGCGGATGCGGGAGCCGTCCACGCACGCACGGGACCAGTCGAGTTCGCCGGCCGCATGGAGTTCGGCGAGCAGGATGCGGTGCAGGTGGTCGAAGACCCCGGCCTGCTGCGGTCCGGGCGCCGCCAGCAGGTCTGACCCGAGCCGAACCCCAGCTCCAGAGGCAGGAGTTGCCAGGCTATGTCGTTGTGGAGGACGTACAGGATGCCCTGCAGACGCAGCTGGTCCGTCACCGGCCGCGGCACCGGCGCCTTCTCCAGCCACGGAGGCAGCAGCGGTCCGATCAGCGCCCACAGTCATCGTTTTATTCAATTTGCCCGCGTAAATACATACCCCGGCGCGACAAACACGGACGCATGGTGCAGCATTGAAGTGTGTCTGGAGATTACGGACACCTGGAAGCGCCGCGCCTTCCGGACACAGGGGCCGCAAAGGTCCCCGATCTGTTGCGTAGCCAAAACGACCGAGTCAATTGTGCGCGCCGCCGCTCAGATTGGTGCGCGCAGGAATACTGACGTTCGGAGACCCATCAGATCCTGGACTCAATCCGGCGGCAGTTGAGTCCAATCCATGGGAGTGACTGAAGATGATCGTCCAGTGGTGCGTGAAGGGGCTTGCACTTGAAAATGATCAAGAGGCAAGGGATCTAATAGATTCCAGCCGTGGAATCTGTTGCAACTGGTGGCGCCGGGTCGGAACCATCTCCCCTAACTGGACCAGAGGCAAGCTGACTCCTCAAAATCTTGATCTCCACATAAATCATTTCACAACACCGGACCCGGCTACGGGTAACCCATTCAATGTCGACACTCCTTTTATCTCCTTGTCGGCTGGCACCATGGAGCGTGACGTGGCAGCTCAGACGAATATCGTTCACCGTGCCCGTGTGACTGCACTATGGTTTGGCACGGATTTCGGACGCAGGGATCAATGTTATCTCTACCTCTGCTGGGTCGTAGTTGCCCCTCGTCGCGCAGTTGAAATTGAAGGAGTAGCGGAAGAGCCGAGGGATCTTAACACTTATCGACGCTACTCCGCTTACCAGACCGAAGGCGAGATAACGGCTAAGGTGCTCATCCCAGACAATCAAATCATGGGCTGCGAAAAGTGGGAGTGGGATCAAAGCGCAAATATATTGAGAATGGAATGGCTCCACGCTAATCCACGCTTTACCCCTCCGGAGACGCTTTCTAACGTGAGGGAGCTGATTTGACATGAGCATGTCTCACGTTCACGATATGCGGATTGATCCAGAAAGGGTTTCTTCCGCAGTCGAGTTCTTTGAGTCCTATGCGAATTCATGTCTAGCTGAACTAAATTCACTGGGCGATAAAGGCATCTCATCACCCATCCGGAACGCCCCGGATGGCGGCAGATGGATAGTTTTGAGTGACGCCGCATCAGCTTTGAGAACGGCCTCCGAGTGGGCGATGCTATCCGATCCGGATCGCGCCCTGGCTCTCCTCGATCGATGCGGAACATTGCTCCACGAGCTGAACTATCCCTTCGGCAGTTTCTTGAAGGTTGTCGCCGGACCGTGGTTCGAAAATCCGCCCATCTCGAATTTCGGCCAATGGATTGAAGACGTGGTACACGTGAGCGGGCTGGAGGGTGATCGACATAGAGATACTGAAAACGGGAGCGGTATTCCGGCGACACTCCTACATCCACAGCAACAGGCATACCTCGTCATGGCGGCGGTTTCCTCACCTCTTGTATCTTCAGAATTCCGCACACCACTTCAGCAGATCATACTTAGATCTCCTCACAGAGTTGGCGTAACACCTGTGGGTGCTCTGGGGACCCCGATTCGGCGATTTTGGGCAGTCGCCGAGGCTCTGACCATTGGGGGAAGCGAAGGTGCCGCGGTAGTGGCCGAACACCTGGCGGAGATGAGTCAGAAATACGCCGAGTCGGCTGAACTGGCGATGACGAATGAATATTGCTGGCGCAACGCAGCATCTCCTATTGACATAGTGGATGTCGACGTGACAGGGATCGTTGTAAGCGCCGCGCGAATCCTTGGAAGTCGTGCTCTTGGTCATTCCCTGGAGTTGCGGATTCCCAACATTCATCCTCTGGGGCGAGTACAGCTTGAAGTCGCCCTGGAGGTGACACATAGCGGTCCTCCTGGAGGAGCACAATGACCGGCCTTCAGACGCTCACCTTGGCGATCATCCTTCTTGTACTCGTGTGTTCCCTTCTCTTCTTGAGAGGCGGGAAGGCGAAAATATCGATGGCTCAACTCGTCGATCTGGAGATCGAGGTCGGGGAAACAAATAGAAATGAAGCGAAGAAGGCCGTCGTTCAAGCCGCCGAGCGGCGAGGTGATCGTGAGGTGCAGCCCGCTATTCAAGAGATAGACCGGACGAAAAGGGCTCGCGTGGCGCGGGTGCTATGGGTCGATGACAATCCAGACTACAACCTCTATGAAACGCTGGCATTGGAGCAACTTGGGCTCTTGGTCACGAAAGCTACTTCAACCGAGGCTGGCATATCCTATTTCGATAATTTGAATTTCTCGTTGGTCGTTACCGACGCGCAAAGAGGGTCTGATGCAGAGGCTGGCATGACTCTTCTGAAAGAGCTGCAGCGGGTCAACCCCGACATCCCGGTGATCGTCTACACGATGGGCTCCGCTGACAAACGAGAGCAGTTGGTCAACGCGGGAGCGCGGGCAGTGGTCGACACACCCAGCGAACTGATCAAAGCGGTACTCAACGAACAGGCAAGCGCGGCGTGATCCGCAGGCGTGATCATCCGGCCAGTAGGTCACAACGAGAAGGCCGCGTCAGAACCGTGCCAGATCGTGCCGGGAACCACGGGGAACACCGGACCCCAGGTCGGCGGTCAAGCACGCTCCGCCACAACTCCGTTGCAGGTCAGCCGGACAACCGCCAGTAGATCCCCCAGGCTTCCCAAGCTGATGGCCTACAGCACGATCTGATCTACTTCAGGCTGCGCAGGTGGTAGGGCTCGAAGGCCCCGAGCCTCTCATCGGTGTCCTTCGCCTAGTCGTTGCCCTCGCATGGGAGGTGACCCGTGTTGGCTCGGGACTCAACCGGGTGCAGAGAGGGGAGAACACTCGACGAAATCCATTTGGAACCAAGTTCGGACTCGAGACGGTAACGGCCCCCGATCAGCGCGCCCGCTTGCCCTGTCTCTGCCATGATCCCTCGCTCGGTAACGCCGATGCGGCTTCAGCCAGAGTACGTACCGGAGAGGTCACTGGTGGCCTTGTCGGGACGGAAATCCGAGCCCGTAGCACGGCCGTGACGAAAGGGCGCCGACGAACCCAAGTGGTCATCGACAGGCCTGTGCCCGCCCCCGGGCTCGAACCGGGAACTCTGCGCCGATATCCCCAGGGGGCCGGTACCGCGCACCTCTACCAATTGGGTCAGGCGGGCTGGGCGCCGTCCGAGTCGGACGGCAGGAGACTCAGGTGTTACCGGTGGCGCTCAGTCGGTATCGCTGCGAGCTGGTCACCACGCCCTGAGCGGAGGCGGTGGTGTCGGTGCCGTCGTCGGCATCCAGCTCGCGCCCCCAGACATCAACTCCGGGTATCTCGAGCGGATACCGCCAAGCGCCCGACGGCGCGCGCTCCAGGACGGCTCGACGCCCACGGTCAGCCATCCACTCCGCCTGATCGGTACGGCCCGCGACCGAGGTCAGCTGATAGACGAGTTCGGCATCCTCAGACGCATCCGCCAGCGGCGCACCACCCAACGGTCCGCCGAGGGGATACAGCACCGTGTACGGCACCTCGGCAGGCTTCCCGTTCACCACCGGCAGCGTGCCGAGACCGCACGGTCGGCCCGTCGCCTTCACGATCAGGTGTTGGAGCGCCTCGGACACTGGCGCGCGGTCGATCATTCGCCGTCCTCGGTGAAGAACGCGGCAGCGGGCCCTTCGATGGACAGCGCACCGTAGCGGCACAGGCCCAGCGCATCCCACTCCGGCATGCCGGGTGTAGTCAGCACGGACAGGGACCGCTCGCCTTCGTCGTCCAGCACCTCGGCGACGACAACGGCGCGGGCCAGCATGCCCCGCTCGTGCTCGGCCAGGACCTCGGCGAGCGACTGCTCCATGTCCACGGTCAGCGCACTCACAGCGCCTCCGTCACGGCCTGCCCGAGAGCCCGCACCAGTGCTGGCCCGGTCTGGTCAACAGCCGGTCCCAGGTGCGGATAAGGCGGCTGGTTGTAGTGCCGGCCGAGGCTATCGACGTCGACGAAGCCGAACTCCAGACGCCGAGCCTGCCGTGCCGCAGTACCCACCTCGGCAACGACAACGGGACCCGAGCGGTGCACGTCGCTCATCCACGAAGCCCGGTACTTGCCAGTGACCACGCGGGGACCAGGGCGCCCTGACGCATTGTGCTGCACATGCTTCACCAGAGCCTGGGCACTGTGCCGCATCACCGTCTCCGTCGCCGACAGCGAACGCTGCGCCCCACGGTCCAAAGCCGAAGCCAACGCTCCCGCGTCCGTGAACACGCCGCCACTCACGAGGCGGCCTTCCGGTTGTGCTCCTCCAGCCACACCGTCCGCAGCACTGGGAACGAAGACACCTCACCGAGGGCCGCCACCCGGTACGTGCGGCCAACCGCCTGCTCGTCCCGAGCCTCCTCGACCAGTACGGAGTCGTCCTCCTGCACCTCCGGGGCGGCAAGCGGCAGCAGCATCCGGTAGCCAGGCCGGACCTCGTCCACCCAGGCCCCGTCGCCGTTCCCCTTGCCGCGGATGCGGTCCTGATGCGCATACAGGCCAGCCCTGTCGGCGTACACGAGCAAAGGCGGTGCGGGAATCAGATCACCAGTCTCCGGATCCAGCATGTCCTCTCCGCTGCCGCGGGTGATCTTCACCCTGTCCGGCATGAGGTGACGCTCCGCGAACCGGGCTATGCCCGTCTGATCAAGCAGCACCCGCAGCCCACTCCCTCAGCTGTGCCAGCACACCGCGAGTCAGCTCGCCCGGCTTCCTGTCCAGGTCGCCGCGGTCGAGCACCGCATCATCGAGCTGCTGCCAGTCCACGCTGTCGAGGAATCCGATGACGACGTGCCGCACGTCTGCCGGCTCCACGAGCACCTCGGCCAGCCCCTCGAACTGCATGCCCTTCCAGCCCTGCTGCACATACAGCGTGACCTCAGGCCCCTCGTCGACGGTCTGCGTAATCCGGTACGCCTCCACAGCGGACGCCACATCGTGACCATCAATCTCGATCACCGCAGCCTCATCGGGACTGGCAGCTATCCGTACACGGCGGAGGTCCTGGTACGCGCTCATGATCCCGACCCTAGGTGCGCGAAGAACGCGCCCTTTCAGCGTGCCGGCCAACCCCTCAAAGCGAAGAACCTGGCGAAACCGACATGGGCCTGCCGTCTGACACTGTCCCGATCGTGAGCGCATAGAGCGACCGCCAGCCCGAGCCCTCCAAGCAGCCGCACGGCAGACACCAGAAACGTCTCCTTGGCTGCCGTAGCGTGAACCAGGTCCTATCCGAGCTGCTGGCTGCATTGCTCGAACCGTGCTCCGCCCTGACAAAAAGGGGCGGAGCACGTCTGCAGCCCGTCCCAACACGTGCTGGCCGTGAGCGGCCACTCCGTGAACACCATTGGGAGATCTGGCTCAGCGCGTGGCTGTGAGCGGGGCGCCACTAAGCAGCGGGGAATCTAGGGTCGACCGGGATGGAAGTCTCCGGACGCTGGCGGATCAGTGGGCATCACGGCACGAGTGATCAGCCCCAGGGTGGCCCAGTCGCAGCGGCGGTGGGCTAGGAGGTCGATGGAGCGCACCAAGGGCGTCTTCAGCGTGTAGTCGAGACCTTCGAGGATCTCGGCCCATTGGCCTGATGCCAGCGAGCGCGGGGCCGGTGCGGGTTCACGGTGGCGGATGCGGAGCAGGCACCACGCACTGATCAGGTACGACAGGGAGTCAAGGGCGATGGCGCGGGCCGCGCCGAGCACGGCGACCAGGAGGCCGCCCGCGTTGGTGCCGGCCAGGTCTGCGAGAGACGCAGACGCCCCGAGCTTCGCGTTGCCTTCCTTGAGGTGCTCTTTGTCCAGGAGCGCCGGGAGGTAGCTGATCGACGCGTTGCTGCCGATGACCTGCAGCGCGGCCACGGTGAACGCGACGAGGTACAGCTGCACCAGCGAGTTCTCAGCGAACCACGCCGCGAGCGGGACGCTGGCCAGTACGGCCGCGCACCCCAGGTCGCAGCCGATGATGACGGGACGCTTGCGGTACCGGTCGGCGAGCACACCCGCGTGCAGGGACAGCAACAGATGCGGCAGCTTCCCGGCGAACGCGATCACGGCAACATGCATCGTCGAGGCATGCAGATCCACGACCGCGATCACCGAGATCCCGATGGTGGTGATGCCGCTGCCCGTGATCGTGATGGCCTGGCCGCCCCAGTACCGGCGAAAGTCCCGGTTGTGCCACAGGCTGCCCGGCCGGTCGGAAGCCTGCACGCTGCCGCTTCGCATCAGCTCGTCTCCTCACAGCAGCCAGTGGACGGACCTGGGCGGGATGGGGCGTGCTCGCGTCCCGCCCCAGTGGCATGACCTGCGGTGGCCGTACGGCGACGAACGGCGTCGCGGAGGGCAGTGCCAGCAGAAGAGCGGGCATCGCCGTCACGTAAGACGATCGCGTGGTGAAAGTGAGGACGGCAGCGTCGTCGAGGACGAGCTGCTCGTGACGGTCCAGGACGCGTCCGTACGCGGCGAAGAACACCTCGGCGAGATGCGTTTGCCTGGCCCACAAGGAGGCACACCGGGCGAAGTCCACGACAGCTGGCAGGACTTGAGCTCGACCGAGACTGGTCAGTGACAAGGTCTGACCTTGGATGTTCCATCGCCACGAACCGGTGCCGAAAGTGCCGTGGCAGAACGCCACCGGCAGCTTGTCGCTCTGTTCCAGCAGCTTGTCGGCACTTCTGCGTACGGCCTCGGCCTCCTCAAGGCTGAGCCACGTGGCGGTGCGGTCGAGCAGGCGGACGATGTGCTTGACGTATTGGTCGAGGTGCCGGGTGGCCTGCGCTCGTGCATCATCGATCTGCTCGACGCTGTCATGCAGGACGGCCAGCAGGCTGCCGGCGTCCTGATGGATGCGTGGCAGTACGTGCAGGGTCGCCGCGTCGTCGACGGGCCTTCCGCGTGAGTGCGTAGTCAACAAGGTGCGTAGCCGTGGCTCGCAGGCGATCATGCGTGGCCCGTGGGTGGGGCCGAGGCGGTGGATCGCGGTGCGGTAGGCGAGGATCTCGCGGCGAAAGTCGATGTCGGTACGGGGCACGCGTATGTCGATGAGCCCTTGCGGTGCCGAGACGCGCCAGGCACGTGCTCCGCTGAGGTCCTTCGGGAGCGGCCAAGGCGTGAGCGTGCCGATGTGTGCCTTGGCCCATGCGGCCACGTGGGCCGGTATCGGCGTCGACGGCATGGGCGACACCTGGCGGGTTCGGGAAGAGGGATGCGGGTTCATCTTCGGGGTAGTGCCCTCAAAGTCGATGGTGATGAAGTGCGTCTCCTGGAACGCTGGGTCGTCGGCGAGTCGCATCGGACGGGCGCTGGTTATGGGATGTCCCACCGGCCCGGCCTGATCGCTGCGAGCGCGGCTTCGATGTCGTCGAGCTCGTCGAGGAGGCGACGGATGGTGACTTGTCGCTCGACCCAGTACCTCTGCAGGTCGGCCTCCGCCGGGGCGGGCAGACCATATTCGGATGTGGTGGCCCCGTACAGGCTGAACAGCAGATACAGCAGAGCGACGCGGGCGCAGGCCCGTACGTCGGCGTAGGGCAGTCGCGGATTCTCGAAGCGGTAGGCCCCTACCAGGCGGATGGCTCTTTGCCGCCAGGACGGGCTGTTCGCCACGGTCCGCGGATCGAACGCTGCGCGCCCCAACTCCCATGCAGGCAGGCAGGTCTCTCCCTGGAAGTCCAGGACCGCAGTGATCACATCTTCCTGAGCCAGGAGGTTGGTGCGGGTGAAGTCGGCGTGCCCTGCCTGGAGCACAAGCTGGTCGGGCAAGCGGCTGCGGAGGCGGGGCACATGGGTTTGCAGGTCGTCTCGGCGCTGCTTCAGTTCCTCGCGAAGCTGGCACAGCCGCGGGTCGTGTTGTTCGGTCGCGCGGGCCAGGGCGGCCTGGGTTGCCGAGATGGCGGTGTCGAGGGGCGCGGTCCGCCATCTGGTTTGACGGATGCGCGCCGGCGGTGGATACGGGGCCAGGGTGAAGTGGATGCGTCCAAGCAGCAGACCGATGTACTGGGCGCGCGGTACGGTCATCGGCTCGGTCGCGACACGGCCGGGCATTTCATCGGTGACCACCCAGGCCGTGCTGTCGACGAGGGTGAGGAACTCTCCGTCCCGGTTGGGCCAGACTCTTGGGGTGGGAACTTCGGCGGTGCGGCAGAACTCCGACATGGTCCACGCGGTCTTGGCTTGAGGCAGGTCGGCGGACGTGAGGTACTGCTTGACGAAGATCCGGCGAGAGTCGGACAGAGTGACGCGCCGGTTGATGGTCTCAGTGCCGATCGGCACAAGTTCAGCTGAGGCCACTTCGACGCCGTACCGGTCGGACAGGACCTTGGCGAGGATCTCGTCGCCGCGCACGGTCTCTTCCTGCATGTGCGTCACCACCCGACAGCGCGGCGGGTGTGCCCGGTCCCGGTCGCGGTGGTCAGTCGACTGCGGCACGCGGTCGGCAGGATCTTCACAAGGGAACACCTTTCGCTTCATAAGAAATCGCGGGAGTCCTCAGAGTTTTCGGGGCCAGTCGGGATCTCCCATGCCTCTGACGATCGACCGCCACAGGGAGTCGCATGGGCGTGGCTGCGATGGGACGGCCGAGGCATCAGCACGGCGCTCCCGCAGGGCGGATGCTCAGCCACGGAGGGCCAATCCTGTGCTCGTCGTAGCTGCTGTGCCCGCCGAGTTGTCTAGGGCCAGCCGATCTCCTGCGCCACGAGCCAAACGATGCCGAGCCATCCACCGCCGAGCACTACGAGGACCAAGAGCAGGAGGACGACCGTCGCGGTGCGCATGGGCGGGTCCGGGTCGGGGGGCTCCGGTGGGAGGTGACCGTGTACATGCTCCGCGCGTATGCAATCAGGGCAGTGAGGATCACGTGCCATCGCAGAGCCACCTCCCCACACCGTGGATGGTCAACTGGTCTCCTCAAAAGCTCTGTTCGGGGATGTCGCCACTGAGGGAACTCGATCCCGTCGACGAACAGGTCGGGCGCGTAGATCTGGCGGGTCTGTCTGCGCCGAGAGGGCCGGCATACCGGTGGAACGCCATCTGCTCCATGAGCCTGCACCCGAGGAAGGCGAAGAAGCCGGGAAACCAACATGAGCCACCGGGCTACCGCAGCACGGCCGGCGTGCCGCGCAGCCACAAGGCCCCGTCCTTGGGCTGTGATTCATCGAGAACACCGAACTCCCAGGCGCGCGTGATGAGGTGCGGATCGTTCTTCGCCCCCCACCTCTCCCGGAGGGCCTTGATGCGCGCCTTGGCGCCGTGTTGCGACAACCCGTGGGAGTTCCGCTGTTCCATCTCGGCGTGGCTAGCCCCCAAGGCCAAAAACTGCAGGAGTTCGACCTCGGCCGCGTCGGCCTCCTGCGAAGACTTGATGCGGTCGGGGCGGGGCAGCTGCTCCCGGGCGTAGCAGCGGTGGATGAGGACGGTCCGGCTGTTCACGCCCAGCTTGTACTGGGCGTGCCGGAGCTGGCCGTCCACTGTGCCCCTGGCGAGGCGCAGTTTGATGGCGATCTCGCCGCTGGTCAGGCCCAGCGCAACGTGCGCCGTGGCGCGGATCTCGGCGGGCGTAAGGCAGTCGATCGGCGTCATCATTTTGGGCATTTTGAACCCTTCGGATGTGAGGTTGGAGTGCTGAGGGCAGAAGGGCGCCAGCGGCAACGTGGGGTACCGGCGGCTTGTGCTTCAGGCGTGGTGGAGCCAGCGGCCCCGTTCGGTGTCCGGAACGAGACTGCGCTGGTGGTCGAGTTCGACCTGTGCGAGGTGGGCGTAGTGCTGGACCACCTCCCGACCCAACCTCGCCTCAGCGATGGTGCTTTCACCGAACGCGACCAGGGCTTCCTCCAGCGTTCGGGGCAGCGGCGGTGCTGTCGTGTCCTGGTTGGCGTTGCCGGGCCGCTTGGGCGGGAGCGGCGGGGTTCGGTCAAGACCGTAGGCGATCGCGGCGAGAACGGCGGCCGTCGCAAGGTAGGGGTTCGCGTCGGCGCCCGGCACTCGCACTTCCAGATGCAGGCCCTTGCCGTGGCCGACGACCCGCACGGCACACGTCCGGTTGTCACGTCCCCACGTCATGCGGGTCGGGGCGAACGAGGCCGCGGTGTACCGGCGGTAGGAGTTGGTGTTCGGCGCGTACAGCGGCGCCAGCACGGGTAGTGCCGCGACCAGCCCAGCGATCGCATGGCGGCCGGTGGGGGAGAGGCCGCCGTCTGGCATCACGAGCGCCGAGGTGCCATCGCGCCACAGGGAGATGTGCAGATGCAGGCCGCTGGCCACGCCGGTCTCTGGAGCCGCCATGAACGTTGCCGTCAGTCCCGAACGGGCCGCCAGGGTCCGCGAGGCGTGCTTGAGCAGCACGTGCACGTCGCACGCTTCCATGACAGGGCCGTAGGGGAACGTCACCTCGACCTGGCCCGGACCGGCCTCCGTCTTGACGGCCTCTACCGGGGAGCCGGCCCGGGCCAGGGCGGATTGGAGGCGGCGCAGGAAGCGGTCGAGGACGGGCGGGTGGTCGAGTGCGTAGTCGAGGTTCATGGTGGTCACCGGGCACGGGGGTGTAGCTGCCTGGTGAGGGCGGTTGGTGACGTGGTCCTCGTAGAGAAGGAATTCGCTTTCCAGCCCGACCTGGGCCTGTAACCCGTGGTTGGCCAGGCGCTCGATCTGAGTACGCAGGATCTGCCGCGGAGCCACCTCCACGGGCTGTCCATCGGGGGTGCGGGCGTCGCCGAGGGCGAGCACAGTCCGAGGGAGCCAGGGCACCGGCCGCAGTGTGTCCATGTCGGGGACCACTTTGAGGTCGGCGTAGCCGTTCTCCCAGGAGGTCAGTGCGAAACCGTCGACGGGCCGCATGCCGACGTCGGTTGCCAGCAGGTACGCGCACATGCTTGCGTGCCCGCCCGCAACACGCTCCAGGAAGTGCCTGGCGTCGTACCGCTTTCCCTTCAGCCGCCCCTGTAAGTCAGGCATAGCCAGGATCACGGTGTCGATACGCCCGTCATCGACACCAGCCCGCACTTCCTCCAGAGGCAACCCGCCGGCACGCCGACGATGCCCCCGCCCCGCAGAGGCCCTGCGCGGCGAAGAAGCCGACATGCGGGAGGTCTTGCTGGACGGACCGTGGAGGGAGGGCATCAGATGACTTCCCTCTCCAGGTCCGCCAGGTCGCGGTCCGTCCTGCCGGTGGGGACGGCGTAGGTGCGCTTGGCCAGCCACCACCACAGCGTCGCTGCGGCGAGCACCGCGACGAGGGCGATCGGCGCGTAGTTGAAGGTGTCGATGCTGATCGGGTCGTGTTGCGGCAGGCAGAACAAGACCGTCACGAACGCCACCCACGCCACGGCCACCACGCCGACCGGGACGCCCCAGCGGCCCAGGTTCCACGGACCGGCCTCGAAACGGCGCCGGTTCTTGATCCGCAGGAAGATGGGGATCGCGTAGGCCGGGGTGATCCCGATGACGTTGATCGCCGTCACCGCACCGTAGGCGGTCGCGCTATGCAACGACGGTGCGACCAGCACCGCGGCCGCACCGACCGACAGCCACACGGCTGCCTTCGGGGTGCCGTCGCTCACCCGCTGCCAGAGATGCCAGCCGGGCAGCGCCCGGTCCCGGGAGAACGCGAAGATCATCCGGGAGCAGGCGGCGGTCCCCGCGGTCCCGCAGAACAGCTGCGCGACGATCACGAGCAGCAGCAGGACCTTCGCCGCTTCCGGACCGAGCGCATCGTGGAAGATCTGTGCCGGCGGCACGTCCGCGCGCTGGGTGGCGGTGTAGTCCTGGATGGCGAAGGTGAGTCCGGTCAGCAGGACGAACCCCGCGCCCCACGACCAGACGATCGCCCGCATGATGCCCTTCGGGGCGGCGACCTGTGCGTTGGTGGTCTCCTCCGACAGGTGCGCGGAGGCGTCGTATCCGGAGAACGTGTACTGAGCCAACAGCAGCCCGATAAGCGCGACGTACCACGTCGAGCCGAAACCGGTGTCGTTGACGAACTTCGTGAAGACGAACGGCACGGACTGGTGCTGGGAAGGCACCAGGGCCAAGGCGCCGACGATGACGGCGACGCCGGCCAGGTGCCACCACACGCTGACCACGTTCAGGACGCTGACCAGACGCACGCCCTGGAGGTTGAGCACGGCGTGCAGCAGCAGAATCGCAAGGAAGATCACGAAGGTTGACACCGGGCTCGCCACGATGCCGAACTGCAAGTTGAGGAAAGCGGAGACGAACTGGGCACACCCGTAGTCGATGCCAGCGATAGCGCCCACCAGGCCGAGCAGGTTGAGCCAGCCGGTGTACCAGCCCCACCGCCGCCCTCCGAGCTTGTGCGCCATGAAGTAGAGGGCGCCGCTGGTGGGATACGCGGAGGTGACCTCGGCCAGGCCGGCGCCGACGAACAACACCATGGCTCCGACTGCCACCCAGCCCCAGATCATGACCGCGGGACCACCGGTCGCCATGCCGAAGCCGTACATGGTCATGCACCCGGACAGGATGCTGATCACTGTGAAGCTGGCCCCCGCGTTTCCGAACGCGGTCATCCGACGAGCCAGCTGCTGCTTGTAACCCAACTCCCGCAGCACCAGGTCATCAGACCTGGAACCAGGAGAGCGATGGGACGAGTGAGACACGAGAAGACCTCCAAACACAGAGACGGACCAAGCCCTGGGTGAGCCGGTTCATGTCAATCAGAGGGGTATGCGGGCGGGCGCACAGCAGGGCTGCGATGCGAGGCGCGTCTCCTGGCGGATTCCGCCTCTGCGCGGGCGTGCAGGAACAGGGACTTGGCGGCGTCCGGCTGGTTCCCGTAGTCGTGCACCGAGGCCCACGGCTCCCTCGCCGCATGCGAGCCCATGGCAGTGAACACCTCAGCCGCCTCATTCAGCTTGTGCCCGGCCCACAGAGCACACGCGAGATGACTGAGATCAGATACCGAACGCCCGGCGGGAACTGTGCGGCGGAACCAGTGGTGATGCGCCTTGAGGGTGTAGCCGATGGTGGGCTCCTCGGCCCACTGGAGCCGCCATGTCGCCGGTCGGTGCCACCCACCACCCTGACGACGGCACTGCTCAGCCAGCGCGTACAGCGGCAACAGCAGCAGCGGCGACCCCTCGCGCGCCCACGACGCCACCCACCGGCCGAAGTCCATCATCTCCGCGAGCGCCCCCGCCTCCGCTACCTGCCGGGCCAAAAGAAACTGGATCATCCGGTGGTACGCCTCTCGACTGCCGGAATCACGCCGGTTGACCTCGTACAGCAGCCCCCACGGGCCTGTCGGCAACATGGGCTCGGGAGCACGCTCACGATGCTCCCGCCACACCTGCCGCGTATCGACCTGCGCCAGCGTAAGGAGACACAGCCACGGCACAGGATCACGCCACTCACGACGAGTCGCTGCCATCGCCGCGCCCCTCGCCCGCTGCTCCAGACTCCCGGCAGCGCCGTGCCGTTGACGGTGCGATCGCAGTGCCCGCTCCACCGACACCCGGGCCAGCATCACCTGCGCGTCGTAGCTGTCCGGCTCCTCGGCCAGCCATGCCTCCGTCACATCGGAGCCGGCCGCCATGATGCCGAGCACCTGCGTGCGGAAACTCCGCAACGGCCAGTTCGGACCGGTCTCCGCAAGGAGATCGCGCATCGCCATCCACCGGCCGACCTTCAGCTCAGTCATGGCCGCACGCAGACCATCGTCCGCACCCGCGGGGTGATAGACCGGATCCATCAGACCATCCCCTCGCAGGCAGCCAGGCGTAGAAAGGCCAGTCGGAGGACCACGACCTGTCGGCCTGCCCAGATCGGCTCGAACCGGGACAGCTGGCCTACCGCCGTGAACACAGTCATCGAGGTCCTCAGGCTCTCTGGAAGAAGCCTCGCCAAGGCTGGCGAGGGGTGGGCAACACAGCAACAGCGGCCGTACCCACAGCCCGGCTTGGAGAAATGGCCTCTGGGATAGGTCTCATCGATAGTCCTCAGATCACGTCCGGTAGGTGGAATGACCATCAGGGCCCAGGAGCAAGAGGAGAAGAGTCAGACCCTTGCCTGCGTCCCAACGGTCGGTCTAGAAGTCGATCTTCTTGATCAGCTGGACCGCGCCCTGCACGCCGTCCCTGATGCTCGGTGCTGCGGAGCTCCCGGCCAGGAAGAAGCCGAACAGGACGCACACGATGGCGTGGCCTACGTTCAGGTCGGCCTTCTTCACCAGGAGAAAGACGGTCAGGCCCAGGAGCGCCACGGCGGAGAAGCTAACGATCACGGACCACCTCTGACGAGATCCGCGTGCCACAACGCGGGAGGGGCCGCCACGCTGCCTCCCGCGGGCGATCCAGCGGCAGGGGCTGTGCCATCCGTACGTATAGGGCCGAGGACACCTTGGACTCCGGTGGACGAGTTCATGGACAACTGGTGATCCACAGCACGAGGGGCCAGGAATACGCCTGAATGATCCGCTCTCGGGCGGTTCGTCGGCGCCGTGCACTGCGGGAGTCCCAGAGTGATGGGAAAACGCCCGGTGCACACATTTCCCAGGTGATATCACTTGAGTGATTTCGGTTTCGCCAGGGGCAGTTGAGGGCCCAAGAATTCGTTCAACGGGGAGGCATCGGTGCATGCGCAGCCGCCGCGACGTTGCGAACAGTGCGGCTGCCAACTGAGCCAGTACAACTCTGGAACGCTGTGCTCGGCCTGCGTACGCTCACGCAGCCTGAACCAACGTGCCGCTTCCGTTCCAGAACGCGTATGGCGCAGCCCGGAGATCCAACAGGCCCTAGCCTCCTGGGACTTCGGTAAGACGACCCGCCTGATTCGCCAGCAGGGTTCCTTGCGTCAAGATGACATTTCCCAACTGACCGGCCTGAGTCAGGGGTTCCTGTCCATGCTTGAGTCAGGCCGCCGTCGTCTCACAAACATCGACAAGATCGGCGAGTTCCTCGCTGGTCTCGGCGTTCCCCCCGAACTTGCTCCCCTCCCGCTTCCCCGGCGCGTCCAGCCGCCCCGGAACCTGTATGTCGGTGACCTCGATCCGTCCTTGCCGTGGACGGCGGGCCGTATGGTGGCCGCACTTGGCACCGCGGTTGGAGGGAACGCGATGGACCGTCGACGATTCCTTGCGGTGAGCGGGCTGACGCTCACCGCCTTCGTGCACCACTGGACCACTGCAGAAGCCGAACCGCTGGTTCGGGCGGCAGAGGGCAGTCGCCTCACACACAAGCTCCTCGACAGCCTGCAGGCGACCACGGACAACCTGCGGATCACAGATGCGACCGCCGGCAGCGGCACTCTGGCTGACCTCGGCAATGCCCATCTGGAGTTCCTCAAGCGACTCGTCGAGCAGTCGACGTACGACGAGGACACCGGCCGGCGCCTCGCCGCGATCACCGCGGACACCGCCATCCAAACAGGATGGTTCGCCTTCGACGCCGGAAACCGGGACCGCACCCCCGCATACCTTTTCGCCGCGCTTCGCGCCGCGAAAGCCTCCGGCGACGCACGATTCGGAGCCGGTGCTCTCTCCTACCTGGCCATCCACGGCTACTCCACCGGGGCACCACGAAGTGCCGTGATCGCGGCGCAGGCAGCGCGCGAGAAGATCAAGCACCTCCGCGCCCCCGCCCTGGAGGCTATGCTGCTCACCCGGCAGGCCCGCGGACACGCAAAGCTCGGCGAACGCCAAGCAGTGCTCACCGCACTCGGACAAGCCGCCGAGCTGTGCGCTCAGGGACGCTCTGAACGCGACCCGCACTGGCTGTACTGGATCAACGAAGGTGAGATCCATGGCCAATCCGGCAGCTGCTACCTCGATCTGGACGAGCCACAGCGAGCTGTCACCAGCTTCACCCAGGCACACGACTCGCTGAACCCCGTCGATCAGCGCACGCGAGGACTGTTCCTGTCCCGGGCCGCATCCGCTCACCTCCGGCAAGGCGACGTCGAAGCAGGATGCGACACCGCGCACAGGGCACTCGACCTCGCCGAGCAGCTCCAGTCAGCCCGCATGAACGAACACATCGAGGTGATGCTCGGCGACCTCCATGCGGTGGGGAACGCCACGTACGCTCGGGAGCTAGTGGACCGTGCCGCCGCCGTAACGGGAGCCAGGAAATGAACGTGACAGGAGCCCAGCAGACCCTCATCCTGTGGGACATCGACCGCACGTTGCTCTACGTCGGCGATATCGACCGCCAGGTGTACCGCGAGACGTTTGCCGAAGTCGTCGGCCGCCCCGCCGAGCGTCTGCCGGCGCGCGGCACTGGCGTGACCATGCCCCTCGCCATCCGCTCTCTGCTCCTGGACAACGGCGTACCGGAGACGACGGTCCCGGAGCTGTTGCCGCGCATGGTGGAGCTGCTGCCCAAGCGGCTCGCCGCTCACAGTGAAGACCTACGGCACCAAGGGGTTCTCATGCCCGGAGCGGTGGCCGCACTCCAAGCTGTCCACGACCACCCGCGCTGGGTGCCGACGGCCGTCACCGGGAACCTCAAGCTGAACGCGCTGCTGAAGCTCGCGGCCTTCGACCTCGACGGCTACCTCGATACCGAGATCGGCGGCTTCGCCTCCGACGACGACCATCGACCCGCGCTCGTGGGCATCGCACAGAGACGCGCGCAGGCCAAGCACGGGACAGTCTTTACGCGCTCCAACACGGTGATCATCGGAGACTCCCTTGAGGACGTCCGCACGGGACTTGAGGGCGGCGCCTCGGTCCTTGGCGTGCCCTCGGGCAAGACCTCCGCACAGGACCTCAAGGAAGCGGGGGCCGATGTTGTTCTCGAAAGTCTGGAAAACGTACAGCATCTGGTGGATGCGATCACTTTCAGCACAGCCTGAACAGTGATCCCTAATCTGCAGACGGAAGGTCACGTCGGGCCCCATACGCCGCAGGTCACCAGCCAACGTGCACCAAAGGCCGCACCTCCGCAACGGGTGACCGCAGCGGGCAAGGGATCCTGCGGCGATCGCCATCGGCCTCCTGCTTGTTGCGGCGGGGCCCCACCCCTCAACTCACCGTTCAGGGTGTGGACTGCGTTCATCTTCAGCGCGCGGAGGACGATCTCCCATCCCGGCTTGCAGAGGCCTCGAAGGAGGGCAATATCACTGGTGTGATGTCCCTAGAGTGGCGCCACCCATACGCTTGCGTGCCAGCGGACAGGGAACCGCTGTCAGCTCGTGCTAGCACGGGCGTCGACTGCGGAGTGCTCAAGTCCGATACGGCGACGATGGCAGCCCTGCCGTCTAATTCGGCGGATGGACGTCACGGCCTGTCGGCCAGCCGGGTCGATGGGGTCGCTAGAAGCCGTCTTGAAGCAAGACGGACCGACTCCTAGGAAGTTCGCATGTCTGAACTCAGCAGTGCGGCAGAGCGGCTTGCTGCTCTCTCTGTGTCTAGTCGGCTGACTCTGCTCGCGACTGTAGCCGAGCGAGAGAGCAGAGGCGATGACTGTTCCATGAGTGCAGTCGCGGCCGCAGTCGGCCGAGATCCGAAGGCGATGGTGAAGGACGCTGTGCGGCTCAAAGAAGCCGGACTGGTGTCCATCGAAGGGCACATTCTTTCAGCGGATCTCTCAGCCCTGGGCGTGGCTGCTGACGCGATCGATGCCACCTTGCCCGTGACTCGTTTGCTGGCTGAGGACCCTGATCTCGAACGGTTCTTCAAGCACGGGAGGCTCGTCAAGCTTCCGGAGAATCCCGACTACCGGTGGCGTGTTGCACAGCTCCTTGCGCGGCTCCTTCCTCCCGGCCGGCAACTGTCGGAGTCCGAAGTGAACGACTTGCTGAGTCAAGCGCACTCTGACTACGCAGCCTTGCGGCGGCTTCTCGTTGACCTGAAGTTGGTGACTCGAGCCGCAAGCAGCGGCTATCAGAGAGTCGCGTGACGCCGAGGTGCGGTTGAGGACAAGACGTAAATGCGTCACTTCAGCCGTGCAGCAGCACCCTGAATCCCGCTGATGTGCCCGTCTGCTCATGCAGACGCGCACATCAGCGGGATATGTTTCGATCTACGCTCCTGCCTGGAACTGCGAGGCAGCCTACGGGTGGCCAGGTCAGGCGCCGCCCCAGGCGTGCGCCGTGTCCACCTCTAGCACGATGCGCTCGGCCGCTTGCTTGATCCCTTCTGGATCACCTACCGAGAGCGTCCAGGAGAAGTGGCCAATCATGATCCGGAGAACGGCGAGATGCCTCAGCGTCGCCAGTCGCTCGGGATCGAACTTGCTTCGCCGTTCGTAACCAGAGATCAACTCGCTTGCTTGAGTCAGAGGAGAGTCAAAGAAGCAGTCCCACCAGCCGATATCCATCTCTGGTGGACCGCTCTTGGCTGCCTCCCAGTCGATGACGGCGGCAATGCTACCGCTCTCCACAATGACGTTGTCAGGGCTGAAATCGCCATGCAGCAGGCTGGGAGAACAGTCATCGAGCATGGACCGATGCGTATGCATTAGAGCCATTGCCCTGTCCAGGACCCGATCACAGGCCGGCTCAATTCGCCGGGCGTCGTCGAGTTTTCTCTCTAGACCATCAATGAACCAGTCACCGAACTTGGTGTCGGTTCCATGAAGGCTCGCATCCACGGAACCGAACCCCGTGGTGTTCAACTGGTGGATCCTGGCTAGAACCTCGCCGGCCTGTCGCACCGCGCCACTGGCACCCTCCGGCCCGACTCGCCTCGCATGCTCTCTGAGTGTCTCGCCCATCACTCTGTCCTGCACCATGATCGAGACGGCTCCGTCCACGACGTCCTCGCTACCGACGTATCTGATCGCTGGGGCAGGGATGCCGGCGTCGCGGCATCGCTGAACGAGAGACGCCTCGATGTTGAATCGCGCACGTTGAGGAGTGGAGAGACGGGCCACAACAGCGCCTCCACGTACGTCAGTGCACTCGTAGACCCGGTGGCTACGCCCCTTGAGTCTCCGGGTACCGGCGAGTTCAACGTCGCGGAACTGTGGCCACACCTTGCTGATCACAGCAGCATCGAGCGACCTCTCGTCCACGAGGTCCGCGGGGGACTGGTTCATGCGCTTCCTTCTTCCGCACAGGCATCGGGCCAGGAGGGGATGACTAGGGGACGCGTTCGGCATCTCGCCAGAGAACGTTCCCACTGGCTGCACTGGTGGTTGACGAGTATTGAGCCAAGTAGGCGCGCCTAGGGGAGCTGGTGTCGTTCGTCGAGCTTGAGTGGAACAGGGTGCTGCTGAAGCAGATCACGCTGCCCCTGGGGACCTCGATGGCTACACCCGGAAGGCTCCCGAAGTACCCCACCAGGTCACCATTGAGGGGGTCCGGCGTGTGTGTGACTCGTGTGCGAACGCCGAGCTCTGAGAAGGGGATGACACGGAGAGGGCCGTTCTCGGCCGTGACGTCGTCCAGCGCAACCCAGCAGGAGAGGTACGGGGCGTGGTCCAGGGGCACGTAGCCCGAATCCTGATGCCACGAAAAGTAGCCGAGAGACTGGGGGCTTCCGTCGTTCTCGAAGTGAGCACCCCCTTCATCTGCACCCTTGGTGCCCATCTTCACAGAGAACTGATCCCATATCAGATAGGATTCAGGTCCGATCAGTTGCCCGCAGATCCCCTGGAGCAGATCGCTGAACAGGAACTCGCGGAGCCGCTGCTGTGCGTTCCGGCAGCCACCGGGTGTGTACTGCAATCCTCGCCGACTGCCGCCCAGGACGTCCACGCCTTTGGTGTCCATTTCCCTATGTACATTGCCAATGGCCTGCTCGCATTCCTCGTCAAGCAGCTCCATCAACGATTCAGGAACGATGGCAGGCAGTACGCAATAGCCCTCCTCTTGAAACTGTGCCACCTGGGCTTCAGCGACGAGTGCACCAGTGGCTGCCTTAACGGCACCATCAAGGGGGATCTCATTCATGTAGCCAGTCTCCTAACGGTTGCGAAAGGATCGGTGAAGCTGTCGGATGAGGTCGCTGTGCTGGCAATGTTGTCGAGAAGGTCGAGATGGCGGATCAGGCGCTCCGATCCGTATGGTTCGACCCACCTTGGGGAAGATCGCGCATAGTAGGCCAGCCGTCCGAGTGATCGGTCGGTGAGATAGAGAAGTAGACTGGAATTCCGCGTGGTGTAGCGCGGAATGAGGCTCCTGTATCCGACTTCAAGCCCGCGGATGAATGTTGTGAAGGATTGCTCATCCATAACTTCGAACGCCCAGTTCTGGATGCTGGCAATGTCGTACCCGCTATCGCCAACTGATAGCTGGTCATCGATGAACGAAGCGATTCTGGCTTCTGATGGCGCAGCGGTATCCATAATTACGTTTCCGCCATGAAGATCCGCGTGGATCAAACATCCCTGTGTTTCATCGGCGACGTGATGGTCCGTAGCCCCGAAACGGTTGGTGAACGCGCCGGCCAGTGAGCGTGCCCTTCTTATCTCGCGGTCATCCAATGCTGTGATCTTGCTAGCCTCGCGCACTCGGCGTGCAAGGAGCTCTTGTCTGGTGAGTATCTTCTTTCGCCAGAAGATTTCTTGATCACCGGATCCGGTGTCTTCTTTGTGTCGGGCTTCAGCCAAAGACTGGGACGTGCTGTGCAAGACCGCGAGGGACACCCCCGTGGCTTGTCCAATCTCGTGCACGAGTTCTGAGTCCTGGCCAGGTGCGAGCCGTCGGATGATAGTGGTGAGATCCGTTCCTGGGACGTACGAGTTGACGAAGGCCCATGCGGCAGAGCCTTCGAATTTGCACGGCCCGGATTGGATCTCGACGGGAAACGGTACTGGCAAGCCAACCTTGCCGGCTAACTCCTCAACGAGCTTCCGGCGCAGCGCAGATGCCTCTTGAAGTGGCAGCACCTCTGCGCCCTTGACGAGAATTACCTTGACTTGCCGCCCTGTAGATTTTAGCAACCCTATATAGGAGGATCGCCCGATAGAAGTGAGGGTGTTCAGGTCTACTTTTAGCGAGCTTTCCATTCCTGCCCCCGCCTCCGTTGCTTGGGGTTCCTTGGATTCCTAGCCGCGGGGCGGCAACGCCCTTACGCCAGCGCGTTGCTCTTCAGCGGTACGGCCGTGGAACTCATGAAAGATCCGCTCGTTTCTTTCCGTTGCGGCGTAGTAGTCAGGTCGTCCACTTACGGGATGCCAAAGATGAATGAGTGGATAGTTCATCGTGATGACGCTCTCCTTGAAGGAGATTCCGCTGCGGTCCCCCGTATAAGGATGGAAGGCCTGGACCGTGTGCCAGAAGATGAGATCCTCATATCCCCATCCAGGAAGCTCTGGCACCCCGCCGGCCTGGCGGAACGCGGCATCGGAGCAGAGATAGGCGGCACTGGCCCGAGGTCCTCCGCTGATCCGGCAGAGACTGGCCGCGAGAGTCTCCTCCGGGCGCCAGCGGTAGGGCGCGTAGGAGCGGTCATCCGACCCCCACAACCGGACGTGGTCGGCCTCGGTGATGTCTCGACGAAGATTCGCCGGGAGAGAATTGACGAGGGATTCCAACTCATCACTACTCAGGGCGACTTCGTCGTACGCGTCTGAGGCGGCCTGTTCCGAACCATGAATGGTGCGTCGCCGTGCGACGCACCGTTGAAGGACGTCGAAGAGCTGTCCCGGCTGCACCGCAGAGCAGCGCACGGCCTCACTCATCATCCGCGATAGATGCACTTCTCCCCAGTAGGGGTAGACGAACGGACAGTCCAGTTGCAGCATCAACTGCACGGCGCGATCCAGGACATCCGGGGCAACGAGGAAGTCAGCCTGGTGGAAGTACACCAGATCAGCCGGATAACGCCGGCTGAGGAAGCCCCTGTTCATTGCCCGGCCAGGTGAAAACTCCTCATCCGAGCTGGTGAAGACGTAGTCAGTCCCCAGGTTTCGGGCCAGGTCCCGTTGAGTTGCTTGCTTTCCCAACTCTGCAAGAAGCACACGGTAGTTCTTGTACTCAAGGTTTCTCTGCAGGCTCTCCAGGACCTGCTGGAGATTCTCCTGCCGCTCAGGCTGACTCGCTGAGTGCCCGTACGGGACAATGACGTCAACTCGCGGTAATTCCTGCACTCAGCTGCCCCCTCGACTCGTGCGGTCGTCAATGGCGGTCGGCACTTGATCGCGCAGGATGGAAGCGTTCGGTGTGGCCCCGTGGAGATAGGGGTGGTCATGCCCACCCATTTTGATCTGTGTCACGTGGACGCTGACCACATCGAAGAACGCAGCAAGGTTCTCGTCGAAGCACGCCCGGTACAGCTGACAGGCACTCCCATTGTGGCTCTGGCCAAGCAGAATCTGGAACATGGCCTCGACGGCGCCCCCGGTGCCGGCCTGCCAAGCCTCCCATCCTGTCGTCAGGGAGAGGGGATGGTTGTGCGCCTGCCACTCCAGATGCACCGCGGCTTCCTCAAGGTCTGACTTCCGGTGACCGTGGGCTTTAACTACTTTCGTGAAGAGCCCCTCATC
This sequence comes from Streptomyces sp. NPDC050636, assembly GCF_040654775.1. NCBI lineage: Bacteria > Bacillati > Actinomycetota > Actinomycetes > Kitasatosporales > Streptomycetaceae > Streptomyces > Streptomyces sp. NPDC050636. The sequence continues at coordinate 68,267 of NZ_JBFAIP010000010.1, read as the reverse complement.
CCCCATCGAGTCACGGCATGCACGATAGGCGGCCACCGCGGCCGCATCGCTCCGCTGCCCGTAGCACAGCCATGCGAAGGGGCGATCAGAGTGTTCAGTTGCCCGTGCGTGCTGACGCGCCAGGAAGTGATTGATCGCGGCAGCGGGGCTGTCCTGCTTGGACCAGGAGTTGACGTTCCACTGCCAGTCCGCGCAGTCGTTGATGATCTCATTCATTCACGCCACCCACCTTTGCCGACGCCCTGCCTTGCGGAGAGAGCAACAACTCGGCGAAGTCTGGACTGCGAACGAACGCCGAGAATTTCTGGAGATCAGGAAAGGTCCGAGTTGCGAGAGAGAAGACTGCCCAGGTCCCCTTCATGGGGCTGATCGTGAGCACTGGGACCCCCATGCGGTAGGCCTCGTACATCTCGACCGATGTCCCCATGCTGGGCTCGGGGAGCCAAGCGACGAGAACATCGCACAGCCCTGCCTCCGTTACGTAGTGGAGGAACATGTCCCTCTGGAGATCTCGTGACCACTCCAGCCGGCCAAGGTTCTCCTCGTGAGGATCGACGAACTGTGCATGCGGATAGGCGACCGATACGACATCACGGATCTCCTTGCGGTAGCCCTGGTGATGTATCGCGTCATCAGTACGAGCGCCCTGGATAATGCCTGCCAGGAATACACGCATGGTTCAGAACCCCTTCCGGAGTAGTAGGGCTTCGATGGCCTCGACACAGTCTTCAAGCCCGTTCCGGCCGAGCCGATCGATGAATGCATCGGCGTTGCCTACCAACTGCGTCCATGCGCCTGTGTCGTTCAGCATTTCTTCGAGCCGCTTGCCCCATGACTGCCGCAGGTCTGGGTCCTCTTCAAACCCACCCAACTGCTCGAGGAAGTGCGCTGAGCGGTCCCGCAACGGAAGTCGCATCAGGTCCAGCCCGGGCAGATGATCCCTGAGGTGGATGCTTGCAGCAGCGACCCCCTGCCGTCGGTACTCGTCGAGTTGAACGTACTGACTGCTGTTGGAAGGGGGCAGGAACAGTGTGGGGATTCCGGCAGACCATGCCTCCAAGGGAGCTTCAAGCCCTGGCACAGTGAGGAAGGCGCAAGAAGACGCGAGTCGATCCAGAAAGTCCTTATGTCCGAGACACTCGAATGAGTACGGACTGTTGGGCCATTGTCGTCGACATTCAGACACCAACCGTTCGCCGCCAGTGATGGTGACTGAGGTGAACCTCGTCATGTCTACGTGCGAATGAAAGGCTTCAACCACCACAAGTGGATAGTTGGTGTCCTTGCCCAACTCGTACCAGCCTGCAGCTTCCCCACCGCCAAAGTTGACGAGGAGATCAGCTGAATTTGGAGCGGCTTCCCGGCCAGGAATCGACTCGACGATCGGCCCCACAACGACGTGGTTGCTGCGGAGTCGAGATGCGTGTCCAGGTGGTTCTGAGCCAATGCTCTGTTGCGTGATCCGCAGGTCGAGATCTGAAACCCAGTCCGGCAGGTCATCCCACCACCAGGAGAGAGGGTCGAGCCACGCGACGGGGACGCCGAGTCTCTTGGCCTCTTCGGCGCTTGAACGGTCTACACAGGAGATAAGGAGGTCGAAGTTGCGAAATGAGCTCTCGCAGTACCGACCGAAGTTCTCCCCGTCAGTATCCCGCTCTATCACATCCTTCCAAAACCCGGAACGCCGGGCGAGCTGAAAGGCCGTGCCGTACCCGACGAACGTGAGCTGATGCCCCTGCTGTGACAGCCTCTCCGCAACAGTGACGAGCTTGCCGGCGGGACCGAAGGCGAAGTTCTCAGCGGTGGCAATGATGCGCGCCATCAGTGAGACCTCCCTGCACTCACCCGATAGACGGTGTAAGTCTCGTAGGGTAGGGGGAGTTGGGCGATGACTGACGCGTTCAGGCCGCACTCCTCGCTGTACGTGATGACGTCGAGGATCCCCATGTCCTGGTGGGCATCGGTGGCGATCAGGTAGGCCCGTCCTCGGTCGGTCAGGTAGTCACCGACCTGCTCAAGAAACCTCCGGGAGTGGATGAGCTCGGGGTCAAAGATCGCTGCTTCTATTGCGTTGGCCGGGGTGCCAGGGAGCAGCGGGGGGTTCGCGATGACCACGTCATACCGCTCGGTCACCGGGGCAAAGAGGTCACCTACCAGGGCAGTAACCCTGTCAGACACCTGCTGGCTCTCGGCGTTGGCCATGGCGCAGCGGACTGCCTCGGGGGAACTGTCGACGCAAACCACCTTGGCTGCGGTCTGCGCGGTCATCAGCCCCTGGTAACCGGATCCGCTGAAGACATCGAGGACCGTCTCCCCGGGCGCGACCCGAACATGCTTCGCGAGGAACGCGCTGGTCTTGGTGTACGCGGGGCAGAACACTCCAGGGAAGATCGTCAAGTTCAAAGAGTCGATGGCGACCTCGAACGGAGCGTCGTGCGCCAGGTGCCGGTCTACCAGGCGACGCGCCGGCGCGAGGTCGACAACAGTCGATGAGTCCATCATGGGGTCCTTGCCTCAGCTCTCTTGTACGGCGGGATCGTTGAGGATTGCTGTTGCTAGGGAGTCGGCGACGGCGGCATGCCATGTAGCAGTTGGGTGTTCGTCGAATCGGTAGAACATCGCCTTGCTGTCGCTGCACCTGAGATATGCCTCGTGGTTCATAGCGAGGCATGGGACTCCGCTCTCCGTCAGGAGATCAGCGAGCTTCTGCCCGGCGGCCTGGTCGTGTTTCCGATTAGGCAGTGGAGGCACTATGACCATGAACCTCCGCCCAGCCGCAGATACCAGTTCATGCATTGCCCTAACGAGGAGGGTCGTTATTCGCCACTCTGTCCGCTCGACAAGACCCGGCAAGAGAGGCGGGTCGACCCTGGCTCCTTCGCACCCGACTAGTCCAAAGTGGCGGAGTTCCTCATCGACGAGGTCAAACACGGGGTGGCTGGGCCCATGCGGATTTACCCAGGAATTCAGAGCGATCCACTCTAGTCGACGCCAAGCTCGCATGAGTTGGTCGGGTTCCCATAAATATGCAATGACACCGTCTTTTGCTACGACTTCCTGCACGTTAATTCGATGCAGTAGTTGAAGATAGGCTTGAGTGGGTCCGTACCCCATGCAGGCATAATTGTGAACGGGTATTCCCTCTACCCTGTGCAGTCGAGCAGCGAAGGTCTCGTTCTCGTTGACTCCATGCCCAAAGGCCCAGGAGCAGCCCAGGATCGCTACCTCCGAGGTTCCCCCGGAATAGCCAGTGTTGCGCCTACCGGAACCGTCGATCGTGTATCGCGCACGAAACTCAAACGAGGGATGGACGGCCGTAGCCCCCGCCACGTGTGACCAGCCAAGCAGGGAGTCCGGCTGGAACATTCCGAGGCGTGGCTTCCTGAGGCGAGTATAAGGAAATCCGTGCAGGGCGTGATTCAGTATTCTTGAGCGCGCCATAGGAGTTCGGGGCGCTACGAGCGAAAGCGCATGATAGTACACATCGAGAGGTCTCATGCCCAGCCCCTCAATCCAGGTCCGTGACAGGGGGGATGGTTATGCTTACCGCAGACTGCTCCCGGCGGTCGAGAATGTTGTCCCCCAGGCATAGATAGTCAATCTCAGTGCGGAGAAACGTCTTCACGGCATCTTCGGGAGTGCAGACTATGGGTTCACCCCTCACGTTGAACGATGTGTTCACAAGCACGGGAGTTCCTGTCATGGAGCCGAATGCGCGAAGCAGATTCCAGAACAGCGGATGGGTTTCGCGGTCGACTGTCTGAAGACGCGCAGAATGGTCAACATGAGTGATGGCCGGAAGGACACTGCGGACCTGCCCGACACGCTCCTCCGGCCTCATGCCGCTGTCCGTACTGGACGCTGGCACCCGAAGATTCTTCCTGACTGGCGCTACGAACAGCATGTAGGGCGAGTCGGTAGGAGGCTCGAAGTAGTCCTTCGCATCCTCAAGCGGGATCGCAGGTGCGAATGGCCGGAACGATTCCCGGTTCTTGACTGCCAAATTCAGATGCCGCTGCAGACCGGGTGATCTCGGATCCCCGAGGATGGACCGACTGCCGAGCGCCCGGGGGCCGAACTCCTGCCTGCCTTGGAACCATGCGACGATCTTCCCCGCGGCAAGCAGCTCGGCTGCAGTACGGACCAGTTCCTCGTGATCGACTTGGCAGTACCGGGCGCCAATGCTGTCGAGGTAGCTGCGGATAGTCCCGTTGTCGAATGATGGGCCGAGGAGCGACCCATGCATGGCGTCCTTCCCCTCGGGGCAGCGTGGGTTCGACAGCCGCTGGTGCCAAACGTACGAAGCGGCACCGAGAGATCCGCCGGCGTCACTTGCCGCGGGCTGGACCCAGACCCCTTCAAAGCCGCTTTCGGCTTGGATCTTGCTGTTTGCAACGCAGTTGAGCGCACCACCGCCAGCTAGGCACAGGTTCCTTGCCCCTGTTAGAGATCGTGCGTGGCGAGCGATTCGGACGACTGCCTTCTCAAAAGTGGCCTGCGCCGATGCTGCGACATCGGCATAGAACTCGTCGATGTCGGCCTCTGCAGATCGGCGGGGGCGACCCAGTAGGTCCTCAAGCCGATCGGCTGACAGCCGCTGGGAGGAAGGGGCCAGGAAGCCGAAGTAGTCCATGTTCAGCCGGAATGAACCGTCCTGGGAGATCCGGATGATCCGGTCTTCGATCAATGGGCTGTAGTGCGGCGTCCCGTAAGGGGCGAGGCCCATGAGCTTATACTCGCCGCTGTTCACACGGAATCCGCAGTAGTGAGTGAAGGCTGAATAGAACAGCCCCAGAGAGTGAGGGAATTCCTGCCTTCGCAGGGGAGTGAGAGTGTGCCCCTTTCCGAGACTGACCGATGTCGTTGTGTACTCCCCGACGCCGTCGATGGTCACGACCGCGGCCTCTTCGAAAGGGCTCGGGAAGAACGCAGAGGCTGCATGCGACAGGTGATGCTCTACCGCGAGCACACGGCCATGGTGCCGGCCTGGAGGGAACATTGCCCCGACGTCACGCCTGCTCCTGGTGTTGAGCTGTGTCCATAGTTCCGTTTCCCGAATCAGATCCTGTTCACCGGTTGCTGCGGCTGACGCCAACACCCGACGGATCTTGAGCAAGGGCAATTCGTAGTAGGCGAACCAGTCGATATCGTCCCAATCAATGCTGGCCGACTGAAGGCACCACTTCGCGGCCTGCGCGGGGAAGGACTGGTCGTGCTTGCGCCGAGTGAAGGCTTCCTCCTGGGCCGCGGCGACGATTTCACCGTCACGGATCAGGCAGGCGGCACTGTCGTGGAAGTACGCAGAGACTCCGAGAATGTTCATGGCCCTGCTCATGCCAGCGGGTAACTGGTTGTGGAGATGGGGCCTTGCGCTACATCGTGGATTGGCCTGCGTGCGAACGGGACAGTCTCGATCTGTCGGGCTGCGGTCCAAGGCTCCCAGGTGGGCTCACAGGCCCACTCCACGGACAGCGGAAGAACCGGTTCCTTGCCGAGTTGGCGGTGTGCGTCGAAGGACGCGCTCCACTTCGCTACAAGCCGCTTCATCGCCCCGACTGCCTTCTGCATGAGCCCACCCTTGTGACGACGACGGGATACCTATGAGCTGTCACCGATCGGATGCCAAGCGTGACTCATCGGGGCGAGTCGAGCACATTACCGTTGTGATATGTCCATGACCTGCCTGTGCCAGTCGCTCATCGAAGGGCTGAGTAGCGACGTTATGAACGTGGCGGCAGTGAAGGGAACTTGGCGGATCTGGGCCGTCTTGTCGGCGGCGAGCGTCCGTCGGCTAGCGCCTCATGGGCGAGCTGTCTCAGGCGGCCGGTCTTACGGCGCTGCCACGGTGCGCCAGCGGGCGCGAGTGACGCACTCAGCCCAGGCCAACACGGGATACGGCGGACATCGATGCGCCGCATCCCGTGGCCACAGAGAGCCCTACTACTCGAGATGATTCGTGGACGCGATGTCGATAACGGTCAGGCCATCGAGCGTGGTGATCGCGCAGGAGGGAACCCCCTCGTCCAGCAACTCCGACGTCACTGCCTGATCGCCGAGCAGCGTCCGCAACAGGTCCACAGTGACTCCACCATGAGTGGTCACTGCGATCGGCCCCGGCTTGGAGGCGTAGTCGAGGAGAAACGCGCGGAACTGCGCGCCGGCCTCACGTGAGGAGACGCCAGTCCGTGGGACGTAGTCGCGGTCTCGTACGGACTTGGCCCAGTCGGCGATGAACTCCTCGAACGGCTGGCCCTCCTCCCAGTTCGCCCGTTCCCGCAGTCGGGCGTCCACTTGGAGTTCGAGCCCAGTCTCGGCGACGATTGCCTCTGCCGTCTCCCGAGCGCGCCGCAAGGGACTGCTCACCACCGAACGCAGACCAAGAGGCCTGAGCCATTGAGCAGTCCGAGTAGCCTGCAGCCGGCCGAGTGCGGTGAGCTGTTGATCGCCAGGCTGTTGCACCTTCTCAGCGTGCTGCACTACGTAGAAGAGCGTCATAGCATCAAAGCCTGACGCATCAGTCGTATGCTCCACCCATCAGGACACGCCCAGTAGCCCTGTCGGGCGTCTCGTACCCGAGCGGCCCGTCGAGATGCTCGCACGACGGCTGCTCGCGTACTCGTCATGCGCTGGCGTGATCAATGGCAGGTAGCGGCCGTGCTGCTCGAACGATCCGACGGGCAGGACAGCCACGCTCGGCTGCTGCTCCTCGATGTTGGTGCTCGTGGAGGTTGGCAGCAAGTTCATGGAACTCCTCGGTGATCAGTACGTCTGTGCGCACGTCATAATCTGGCGTTGGGCTCGGCTCGGAGACTTCCACTGCGCTACGCCGCCACGCAAGCAGTTCCCCAGGGCATCGAGCGTGGGCTGTGATGGCGGACGTGCAATGCTCTGGCGCCTCGTGGACTCGTGGATGTAGCCGGACAAAGTGTCCGGCCCGTTCCAGTCCCGACAGTGGATGTTGAGCACAGCACCCGCAGCCCGAATCGCTCCCTGATCTCGCGGCCTGCTAGGCCGCTACCGTGAATGACGGACCCAAAGTGGGGGAGGCAGCGCGCATGCGTGGTCTTGGAGATCACCTCAGCATCGGAGAGCGGATCGCGTTCTACCGCGAGCGCCGGGGCTATACGCAGCCTGTCCTCGCCGGTCTCGTCGGGCACAGCACCGACTGGCTGTCGAAGATCGAGCGAGGCGTGCGGAAGCCGCCCAGGGTCGACAAGCTCGCCGAGCTCGCCCGTGTACTGCGTGTCCCGCTCGGCGACTTGATGGGTCAGCCCGTCCTCCTGGAGGACGAGGAAAAGCACATGGACGACGTGCCGGCCGTCCGTGACGCGCTGATGAGCCCTCGGCGGCTCTCCAAGCTGCTGTTCGGTCCCACGGCGGAGCGGCAGTTCCCGCGGCCGGACCAGGCGCAGGTCTTCGTCGAGCGCAGCTGGGGCGACTACCAGGCCGGCGTTCTTGGCGACGTCATTGCCGCCCTGCCCGGTCTGGTCAGGACCGCCCAGGAGCTGGAAGACTTTCCGCCTGGCGATCAGCGGAAACGCGGTCTCGCCGTTTCGGCTCGTACGCATCATCTGGCGGCGACCACCCTCGCCAAGGTCGGCGAGTCCGACCTGTCGTGGCTCGCGGCCGAGCGTGCCATGCGCGCCGCCGACGAATCCGAGGACCCGCTGTCGCTCGTCTCCGCCGCCCGCTCCGGTACGCACGCACTGCTGGCCAACGGGCGCTACGAGGACGCCCTCGAACTCGGCGATACCGCAGCGGTCTGGCTCGCCAGTCAGGTTCCCGACGACGACCCGGCCGCCTTGAGCCTGCTTGGCATGATTCATCTGCGAGCCGCTGTGGCCGCCGCACGTCACCAGGATCGCCCCACCGCCAACTCCCTGCTGGAGAAGGCGCAGCGACTCGCCGACCGGCTCGGTTCCGACGAGAACCACTGGCAGACCTGCTTCGGTCCGACGAACGTCGAGCTGCACCGCCTGTCGATCGAGCTTGACCTGGAGAACATCCCGTACGTCGTCGAGCATGGCGTCATCGACGTCTCCCACATGCCGGCGGAACGCGCCGTGTCCCACCGCATCGACTACGCCCGCGGCCTCTGCCTCAGGGGTCGCGTCGACGAGTCCTTCAGCGAACTGCGGGAGGCCGAACGCACCTCGCCGCAGCTCGTGCGGAACAATCCACGCGTACGCGAGACCCTTCGCGACCTGAGGAAGCAGTCCCCGGTCACGGGTGGCAGCCACTCGTCCGAGCTGCTGGCCATGGCCCAACGATGCAGGGCGGTGCAGTGAGTTCGATGCAGGGCAAGGTGCTGGGTGTCGTCGGATCGAGCGCCGGCGGGATCGAGGAACTGCGTACAGGGCTCGTGGTCCCGGCGCTCGAACAGGGCTGGACGGTCGCGGTCACGCTCACACCAACCGCAGGTCATTGGCTCCGCGAGAGCGGAGAGACCACGGAGCTCGAAGGGCTGACCGGCCTCCCCGTGCGGGCCGAATCACGCCTGCCGGGTGACTCCCGGCCCCATCCGCCAGTGGACTGCTACGTCGTCGCCCCGGCGAGTGCCAACACCGTCGCCAAACTCGCCCTGGGGATCTCAGACAACCAGGCGTTGACACAGGTCAACGAAGCCATCGGGACACTGGACCTCCCGGTAGTCGTCTGGCCCCGGGTGAACGCCGCGCATACTCGCCACCCCGCATGGGCGGGACACATCAAAGCCCTTCACGATTCAGGGGTGCGGTTGATCTACGGAGACGAGGTATGGCCGCTCGCCGAGCCGCGGGCTGGGATGCCGGGACGCCGGTACCCGTGGGAAGCCGTACTGGATGAGGCCAGCAGGGCCATCTCGTGATGTTCCATCGATAAGGCCCAAAACGGGAGGAATTGGACCCGGACAGTCTGTCCGGGCCCTTCGTCTTGACTGGCGCCAGGGTGAGGGCATCACCGAGTAACGGAGGGAACGGATGCCCGATCAGGGATTGAGTGCGGCGCTCCCCGGTGCGAAGACCTGGGGCGACGCATCCAAGAGCTGCCCGAACGCACGCACGGATGGGATGGGTGGCAGTGACTACTCGTCTCGACGCTTGTCAGATGCTGCCCTATCGCCGTCGGGCGCGGAGCACATCGTCGCGAGCGCCGCGAGAAGCACTCCCACACCAGCCGACGGCACCCGGCTCTGTAGCCTCTGTGGATGCCGCCTCAGTCGGTACAACAGGGAAGAAGTGTGTTCCGGTTGTAGCCGCGACAACTGGCCGACCGCGCGGAGAGTCCCCATGGACATCTGGCAGTTACCTGATGTCCGGCAGGCCTTGATCAACCGCGAATTCGGGTGCATGTGCCAGTTGATCAGACAGCACGGTGGGGTCCGCCAAGACGACATCGCCGCGATCACCGGCTTGAGCCAAGCCTTCCTGTCGATGCTCGAGTCCGGAGCCCGCAAGCTGACCAACATCGACAAGATCATTCGACTGCTGGACGGCCTGCAAGCTCCGCCAGAGCTCACCGGACCGATGCTGCGGCCCAGCATCCATCACCAGCCTCGTGGCTCTGCACCGGCGGCCCTCTCGCGGTGCTGACCTCGCGGTGTTCGTCGCGGCCTGAAGACAGCACCACCCCCGGAACCTGCCAACACAACGTCGTAGCACTCAACCGGCATCTGTTCGGTTCGAAGATTCACTTGCCCGAACCGCGTCGGATGGCGAGCTCCTCGGGCTAATAGCGGCCATCCTGGCGTTCGAGCCGATACTGCTCAGTCGGGTACAGCGGCAGCCGGGCCAGAAATCGCGGGGAACCGGATCCATGCAGCCACTATCGGCATCCAGAACGCGTCACGCATGTGGTTTCTTCAGTCACTCGGGCGAGCCGTCGTACACACGTCTCACCGTTCGTACGCAACGACCGGTCACTGAAACCGTCCACAGGCTGTGGATGTGCGCTGGCCTGCCCATGGTCAACTGCACCCCTATGCGGGCGAGCTGTTGTCCGTTGCCTCCTGTGACCGTTGATCGCATCGCTCGCGACCGCTCGCGCAGGCGCGAATGACAGACAAGGCGCTGCTTCTTCTCACCACGACAGTAGAGAGATCAACTGCGCACACTGCTGGCGCCACGCCATGCCTGCACTAGAGCCTCAAGCGAGGCGAACCGGCAAGCAGGATCGCTGGCAGTGGCACACTCGATGATCTCCAGCTGTGGCGACGAACCGCGCCATTCCTGCTCGTCATCGCCTGCATCCAGCAGCAGACGCAGCGCCCGGCCGAGCACGAACACGGTCGTTCGGATATCGATGGTCGAGCCCCTGGTGAACTCCTCAGGGGCCATGAAGCGCCTCGACCCCGGAAGCCGATCAGCCTCCAGAATGAACGGGCCCGGCCGATATTCGTCCAAGTCACACAGCGCCATGTGGTCGGATTCGAAGTCGTACAGCAGGCAGCCGTCGTAGAAGTCGACAGCGATGAGCCCGGCCGCCTCGACGGCCAGGTGAGCATCGAGGACCTGCTCTAGGACCCGGAGGATGACCGGTACCGGGAGTCTGCGGAACTGGGCCATCGGACTGTCGGGAGCAGTGCGGCCGCCGTGGCGGGAGACGGTGGGGTGGTACAGGACTGTGCCGTCCACCCATGGATAGACGAGAGCCAGTCCACCGGCGATGTCGAAGGAGTGTTGCAGGGGCACGATCACCGGATGCTGGACGGCGGCATGGACCTTTACGGCGCGGCGCAGCGAGGTTGTCGCTTCCGACTCGGTCGCGCCCTTCACGAACCACCGCTCGCCACCGATGGCGACCCCGTAAGACACACAGCCGGAGTCCTGCTCCCGGAAGGCATGGAAGACGGTGCCTACCTCTTCCAGATAGGGCTCCAACGCATCGACGGTTTCAGCATCCAGCAGCGGGTGGGGTGGCATAGCGCATGATCCTGCCAGCCCAGACGAATACTCGCGCCCATATTGAATCCCGACCCGGGCTTCCACCGATCTCCAGGTTGCAGGGGCCAGCTTGTTCAGGGTGTTGCCTGGTCAGGATGACGGATCGAGCAGCGGGGGGAGGACTGATTGCCACGCCCTTCGTCGGGCTGTGCGAACCTGCTGCCCGTGGCAACAACACGTACGACGGGCGACGGATACCCAGGTAGGGACTGGCAGTTGCAGATAGTTCCTGAGCTGGAGGAGATCGCTTCCCGCGACAGCCGCATCCGGGAACTGCGGCCCCACGGTTCCGCAGGCGGTGACCGGCCTCGCATCGACCAGTGGTCCGACCTCGACCTGTCAATCACCACCGACGAGCCGATTGCCGTCGCGGAGGACTTCGCCCGCGAGATCAGCGCCCACTACTCGCCTGTATTCGCCGCCAGCCGCAGTGGGAACTCCGCCCGCTACACCCTCCGACTCGTCTTGTCTGACCTCCGCCGGCTCGACATCACCGCTGTAGATCCCACCGGCAGCGCGGCACCAATCGGCTCCACCCACGGGTGTGCGAAGATCCGGCGAGCGCCGTGACCGACCTGATCAACGAGTTCCGCTTCGACGCCGTTCTCGCGGCAATCAAAGCGGCACGTCAAGATGTTCTGATCGGCGCCCACATGACGCTACAACTCGCTCGCCACGTCCTGGTCGCCGCCATGCTCCTGCGTGACCGCGACATCGCAACGAACCACCACCGCTTCGGCAATAGCCGCTGGAATGCGTGGGCCTCACCTCTTGCTGCCGCCCCTACTCCGTACACCCCCGGCGGTATCACAGCCGCCATCCGTTTCTACCTCGACGTGTTCGAAGAGGCGTTGTCCGAGTGGGACAGGGAGCTGTACACGGACAACCGGTCACTGCGTTCACTCTTGGACGTCGTGGACGAGGAGCTCATGACTCATCAGAGGCGTTGAGCGGCAACAGCCACTGCTGTCTTGGCGAAAAGGAAATTCCACTCAGTAGGGTCGGGGCCTGGAAACGGAGCTTCAGCCACCGCGCCAGTCCCGGACACTACTATGATGGGCTTTCGTCCTTATTTGGGTAGATTAGCGAGCCTGCTGGTATGCCTCGCGAATGTCAGCCGGAACGCGACCGCGATCATTGACCTGGTAGCCGTTCTCCTTCGCCCATGCCCTAATCGCCGAGGTGTCGTCACCACCGGCAGCTGCCTTCCGGGGCTTACGAACCCTTCCGCTCTTGCGGCCGGCCTTCAGGAAGGGGCCAACCGCCTCAAGCAGCTTGTCGTAGCTGTCCGGCCCGAGGTCGATCTCGTACGTCACGCCATCGAGAGCAATGGTGTGCGTCGCCGCCTCTGAAGACTCTTCGCCCGTGAGGTCGTCTGTGTAGATGGTGACAATCTTCTGTGCCATGGCTCAAAGTGTAGAGGTGCCTGCTGCTTTCCATCTCCACAGCTGATCGCACGGCAACTTTCGGTAGACCGCCAAACGCCAGTCGGCAGCGCGTTCAGGCGTTCGCGAAACTTGCGTGCAGGACGGTGCGATGTGCGTTGAGCCGGCCCGATAAGTCCTTCAGCCTGGTCAGGGCGCGCGAGTCGAACTGCCCGGATTCTCCAGCCACTCGACCCCCAATTCGCGGCGCCGAGTTCGCCGTCGATGTCGTGGGCCCGCTACTGAATTTGAACTCGTGTTGTCGGTCGATCGGTTCTGGCAAGGTCCACTCGCTCGGTTGCTGTTGCCCGGTCCTGGGGCGGGCTGGGCAAGCTTCGAAGTCAGAGCTGCTGATCCAGGAGCACGTTCATTGGACGGAAGCCTGCAGCTTGGTAAAACGCACGAGCGCCCTCCTTGAAGTACCAGACGTCCGTGACGAGGCGTCGGCAGCCTGCCGCGCGTCCCACCTCACGTACGGCTTCGAGCAGTGCCGCGCCGACACCACTGCGGGCAGCATCGGGGACTACGGCGATTTGATCCAGAGACAAGATGACGTCTGAGTGCGTCAGAGCACTGCCGGGCCGGTTTTTGACTCGAGCGAGGGCGTATCCGAGGGCTTTGCCTTCCGTCCCGTCGGCGAGGAGCACGGTGATTGATGGATCGGCTATCTGAGCTCGGAAGGTGGCCTCAACGGCATCCAGCTCCGGGGAGTCGAGGAACAGGTCGGGACGGTGTCGTTTGTGCAGGTCATGAACGATGTAGTTGAGGGTTGCGAGCTGGGCAACGTCGTCTGAAGAAGCGGTGCGAATCTGAATCATGTCGCTATCCTGGGCCGTTGCCCCTGTCGCTGCCACACGTTTTGGGGCCTGGGCCAGCGCACGTTCAGGCCTGCGTGTGCCAACCCAGTAATCCGGTTGCTGACGTCAGCATCTGGTTGGTGCACTCAAGGACATGTCGACCATCACCGATGGCATGAGGACGACGTTCCGCCAGCAGGGCTTCGTGGTGATCCCCGAGGTCCTGAGCTCCGAGCAGGTCGCTGTAGGGCACAAGCTGGTTACCGCGATGCTGGCAAAGCAGCCTCCAGCTGACGGTCACACCGGACCGCACTTCATGTTCCGGCGCTTCGGACAGCAAGGCCATCCCCTGCTGGACTTCTTTCGTGAGGTGGGAATCGAGGACCTGGCCGCACAGCTGCTGCGTGCGGACCTCACCGTTCAGGAGCCGGAAGGTGCGCAGGTGGCGACGACAATCCCGCCGTGGCCCCAGCAGCCCGGCCATCCGCACGTCGACGGGCTGACACCAACCGAGCCCGACGGCCGTCCCGGCACTTTCTCTCTGCTGGCCGGGGTGTGGCTGACCGACCACAGCCAGCCGCATCGCGGCAATCTGTGGCTCTGGCCGGGCACACACCTGCGGTTCGGGCAGTACCTCGCCGAACGCGGCGCCGATGCTCTCAAGCGGATCGATGAAATGGCCCCTGGCCCGTACCCGCGGATCGAACTCGGCGACCCGGTGCACGCAGTCGGCAAGGCCGGCAGCGTGCTGTTCGCTCACTACCTCCTCGCCCACAACATTGGCGACCACGCCGGTACGGCTGACGACGAGCGGAGGGAGACGCTCTACTACCGACTCCACGCCAGCGGCCACCGCGATCGGTGGCGGGAAGCCGTCACAGAACCGCTCACCGAGTTCGCGTGATCACAGTCTTTGCCAGGGGAAGGATGTGTTCTCACCGTCGCCGCCGAGCGCAGAGCTGGACGGTGGTGAGGAGGTCGTGGCCCGTGGCGGGCGGATCGTCGGGCGCGGTCTCGTCGGCGATCTGCGCGGCACGGCGTTCGAGGGCGGCGACGTTGGCGGAGTTGTCGATGGTGGCGACGCCATTGACGGTGACCTTCAGCGGTTCGGCGACGAGCGCGGCGACCCGCTCGTACAGGACTTCGAGGGCGACGGCCTTCGCCGAGTGCAGACGCTCGTACCGGGCCGTGAGGTCTTCGGCGTCGGTGTCGGGTCCGAGCTGGGCTTGAAGCCATCGCAGTACGTCGATGTTCACGCAGTTCCTGGTCAAAGAGGCGGCGGGGAGGAGCGCGGGTTCGGCTCCTCCCCGCCGCGCGGGTCGGCCCTAGGCGGGCTTCGCCTTCCGGGCGGACTTACTGGGGGCTGACTCCTGGGCGGGCGACTGTCCGCCCTCCCAGCAACGCGAGTTGGTGATCTGCTCGGCGATCGCTGGATCCGTGACCTGCTCGCCGACGAGCAACACCACGGGGATGCGTTCGACCGGGTCGAGGACGTGGACGGCGGCTGCCAGGACGCCAGGGGAATCCATGGCGGCGCTACAGGACGGTGGCGGTGATGTGGCAGTCCGGCGAGTACAGGACCGGCATTGCCATCGCGGCGCCCTTGGTCCAGATCTGCACCGGGTCGTCTTCGATATCGCGGGTGATGACGATGCCCGGAGCGTCCTCACGCTCGATCTGCGGGTTCGTACCGCGCGACAGAGCCAGGGACTCGGTCGTCGTGCCGTACTGGGTCTGGCCCCACTTCGCTCGGTCCGGCGGAAGCATGATCCACCGGTCATCCGGCAGGACACGCTTCGAGACGTCGTCCTGCCAGACCTGAGCCTTGTAGAACGTGACGGGCGGCAGACCGTACGTGCCGCGCACGGAGTTGATCTGTTCCGGGTTCAGCGTCGCAGTCGGGGTCTGTCCGCCAGCCGGCGTGCCGTAGTAAGCCGCCCGGTAGGACTGGTTGCTGGCCAGATGCGACCACGCCTTACGAGAGGTGAGCACCATCTCCGGCGCGGGAGCGCCGATCGAGTCGAGGTAATCGATCCACCGCAGCTCATCCGCGATCGGATCGGCGTCGGGTGCGCTCCACGGCTTCGGAGCGGTCGGCATGTTGGCCTGGGGTACACCGTAGTCGACCTCGACGGTCAGACCGTTCTCGCCAGCCAGGCTGAACTTGCCATCCAGCAGCACATCACCGGCAGCGAGCTCCAGACGGGAGCGGATCGCCTCGACGTGCCGCTCCACGTCGTCGTACAGCAGCTCCACCAGGCGGTCATCGTCCGCACCACGGGAAGCATCGAGGAGCAGCTGCTCCATCTCGCCGATCAGGAGCTTCTGGCCCAGCGCCGGAAGGGTTCCCTCGGTCTGCGTGGACTCGGCCTGCCGCTTCGCGAACGGCACGGACGCGTCGTACGCGCGGTACGAGGCGGTGTTGACGCGCCGCTTGCTCTGCCGCACCCGCCACTTCACGTCCTTCACCTGCGTCTCGCCGAATACCGACTGGGTGAGGAGGAAGTCCGCAGGGGTCGGGATGGAGCGGGCGTAGACCGTCAGGTCAGCGACGGAGACACCCTTGAGGAGGTCGGCGACACTCATGCGCTCACCGCCCCGAGGAAGCGGATCTGTGCACTGGAGGCGTTGAAGGCAATCGTCGCGGGGTCGATGCCGCCGGGGATCTTCGCGGTCTTCACGGTGCCGTGCCAGAACAGCGCCGCAGGGACCTTGGTGGTGCCGGGCGTGAACGCCGCTTCGGCGTATACGAGGCCAGCGAGGGTCTCACGGCCGTCCTTTGCCACAGGGTCGTACGGGCCGTAGAGGCCGGAGGCGGTGATGCGGCCGACCGGGACACCAGAGCGGACGTAACCGTGCGGCTGGCCCGCGGACGGCTCGACGTAGTGAGTGCCCTTGGCGAGCTTGGTCAGGTCGAGAGTGATGGTCTCCGTGGAGTCGGTGCCGTGCCGGGAGGCGAGCCAGTCCCGGTCAGCGGTCACCGTGACGGAGGTGGTGTACGGCTGGATCAACGCCGCTTCTCCTGGTGGTGCAAGGTGCGGTCGCGCACTCACCGAGTGGTGGCGCGGTCCACGAGGAGGAAGAACGGGGCGTGGTCCCCAAGGCCGAGTTTACGGACATCAAGGAAGATCCAGTTGAGCACGCCCACAGGTCCGCAAACGGGGCCCGACTGTAGTCCGTGGTTCCAGCCCACCTGGCGACGAAGCGGCAGAGCGACCTGCGTCGGTGAGGAGAACAGCACAACAGCAGCGATCACGCCGAGAATGACCGGAACACCCCTACACCGGTGGGGAGAACGTGACCTGGCTCCCCTGCGGCGACCTCCACCACGGATCACCCCCCACGTAGGTGGGGACAGGGCCTCGGCCACGTGCCAGGTGCGGATCAGCGGATCACCCCCACGCCGGTGGGGAGAACATCGCCCAGACCCTCCTCGCCCTGGTTACCGCCGGAACACCCCCACGCCGGTGGGGAGAACGGCCGTCAAGGTCGGGCCGGGGTCTTTGCCGTCGGAACACCCCCACGCCGGTGGGAAAAACTCTTCCGTCAGGATGCGCGGGCGACGCTGCTGCGGAACACTCCTACGCCGGTGGGGAGAACCTCGCCTGAGCACGGAGGTAAGCAAGGTCGTCGCGGATCACCCCGCTGGTGGGGAGAACCCGAGGACCATGGCACAACTCGCCGGGCGGAGCGGAACACCCCCACGCTGGTGGGGAGAACGACCAGCTCGTCGTAGCGAGCACGGCGGATGACGGAACACCCCCACGCTGGTGGGTAGAACCGCCGGGTAGGCGGGTGGTAGAACCAGCCGCGCGGAACACCCCCATGCTGGTGGGGAGAACTCGACGGTGGCGGCCAGCCAGCCGATGCCCGGCGGAACATTCCCACGCCGGTGGGAGAACCCCTCAACCACACCCGCCAAGACCGTGCCCTGCGGAATACCCCCACGCCGGTGGGGAGAATGCGGCAGGACCGCGGCAGCCGCACCGGGTCTTCGGAACACCCCCACGCGGGTGGGGAGAACGCGTGGCACGACCGCATCCAGGCCGCCGCAGCCGGATCACCCCCACGCTGGTGGGGAGAACGGCCACCTGTACCGCGGCGAAAGCTGAAGGTCGGAACACCCCCACGCCGGTGGGGAGAACCCGGCGGCCCATCGCTGTGGCTCTCCGGTCACCGGAACACCCCCACGCCGGTGGGGAACTGGGCGTGGCACTCACGCGAGCACGACATCGACGGAATACCCCCACGCCGGTGGGGGAACGAAGAGAGCGGAGAGATCCGTCGCGTCCTACGGAGTACCCTCACGCCGGTGGGGAGAACGGGCACGCTGGCGTCCACCTTCAACCGCCAGACGGAACACCCCCACGCCGGTGGGGAGAACGACGGCACGTTCCTCAAGCAGTACGCGATCGTCGGAACACCCCCACGCTGGTGGGGAAAACGAGGGGCCCCGCCGATTAAAGGTTCCCTAAACCGGATCACCCCCACGCTGGTGGGGAGAACTCCACGGTGTGGGTGATGCGCCCCTTGCCGATCGGAACACCCCCACGCCGGTAGGGAGAACAGATACGCCAACGGCTGTTGACCGGGCGCCAGCGGAACACCCCCACGCTGGTGGGGAGAACGCCGGGAGGTGGGGGAAGGACCCGGCGTGCTGCGGAACCCCCCATGCTGGTGGAGATCAAGGTCGCCACCGCGCTCGCCGTCCGGTTCGGCGGAACACCCCCACGCTGGTGGGAAGAACAGAATTCCGTCCAGTCAGTCCAGCGAAATCAGCGGATCACCCTCACGCCGGTGGGGATAACCCCGAGCGGCAGTCGGCGAACAGCTTCTCCTTCGGATCACCCCCACGCCAGTGGGGAGAACATGTACGCCAGGACGGGCTGCCCCTCGGCCAGCGGATCACCCCCACGCTGGTGGGGAGAACTGCCTGTCCCACGCGTTGACCCGGCCGCCAAGCGGAACACCCCCACGCCGGTGGGGAGAACGCGCGACGGCCAGCAGCGAACGGGTTCTTCGACGGAACACCCCCACGCCGGTGGGGAGAACAGGATGGGCGGGTCCATGCGGCCGGAGCCGTTCGGATCGCTCCCACGTCGGTGGGGAGAACGCCATGCCCGTTTTGACCATGTCGCCAACGAACGGATCCCCCCACGTCGGTGGGGACAACGCCAAGCTGCCGAAGTGGGAAATCCCAGGCTGCGGATCACCCCCACGCCGGTGGGGAGAACGCCGATCTCGCCGCCATCGGCGAACGCGAGGACGGAACACCCCCACGCCGGTGGGGAGAACTGGTCGTCAAGCTCCAGCTCGCCGTCCACCTGCGGAACACCCCCACGCCGGTGGGGAGAACGTCTCCTCCTCGGCCGCAGCGGCGAGCTGGGCCGGAACACCCCCACGCCGATGGGGAGAACACAACCTCCTGGTACCACGCGGCTGCCGTGATCGGAACACCCCCACGTCGGTGGGGAGAACACGGCGCCCTTCGTGTCGGTCTGCACGTTCATCGGATCACCCCGACGTCGGTGGAGAGAACGTCGAGAAGTACCGGGAGCGGGAGTTCGGCGGCGGATCACCCCCACGTCGGTGGGGAGGACCAGGACCCGAACACGTTCGTGTGGCCGCTGAACGGAGCACCCCCACGCCGGTGGGGAGAACGGCTCGTGCACGACCTGCGGCGACCACACCCACGGAACACCCCCACGCCGGTGGGGAGAACAGCTTGCCGCCGGAGTCGGGAAGGCCGGCCTTCGGATCACCCCCACGCTGGTGGGAGGTCCCGTTCTTCCGGACCTTCGCGACGGGCCTGGCCGGATCACCCCCACGCTGGTGGGGAGGACAACCTTCGTACTGTGGATGGAGGAGGCCGCCGATCTGGCCGACGGATCACCCACACGCCGGTGGGGAGCACGTCCATTCGCCGCGGCGCCGCAGCACCGTGAACGGATCACCCCCACGCGGGTGGGGAGAACCGCATCTTGCGCAGCGCGATGCGGCTGAGGACCGGAACACCCCCACGCCGGTGGGGAGAACGCACCCCTGGGAGGGTCCTGGCCGTCAACTGGCGGATCACCCCCACGCTGGTGGGGAGAACACACTTCCTGACCTTGCAGATTCGGTGTGTGCCCGAATGCTCGGTTGAAGTCGCACGGGAGGACTGTAGCGGGCCGCCTGCGTCCCGCGGGGAGTGTCAGTGGTGCGTGGTGGGATAACCGCACCTAGCGGTGTTCGCAAATGGGAGGGACTGACGTGATGCGCAGGCAGCCTGTGGAAGTGGACGAGTCGGCATGGGGGAAGGCGCGTGGTCTGGATCCGGAGTTGCCGCCGTATCCGCTGGTGCGACACCTGCTGGATACGGCGGCCATGGCGTTGTTCTTGTGGGACCGGTACCTCTCGGAGGGGCAGCGGGGCTGTATCGCGGCGGGTTTGGGGATGGCAGGTGACCTGGCTCGTGCGCGGTCGGTGACCGCGTTATGTGCTGGGCTACATGACGTGGGGAAGCTTTCGGGCTTTCAGTTGTGTGATGTGCGTGCCCGTGAGCGGTTGAGTGCCGCGCTTCGCGGGGATCGCGGGCGTATCGGCGTGGAGCGGATGCCGCATGAGGTGGCGGGGATGTATGCCGCGGCCGCAGTGCTGGCGGCTTTGGGCTTCAGGGACGGCGACGCTTCGGTGAACGGGGCGGTGCGGCGGGTGGCGGAGATCATCGGCGGGCACCATGGCCGGTTCCATGAGTTCGTCGACTTTCACCCGGCGAATGTGGATTTGCTTGGCGGTGTGACCTGGGAGAGGCAGAGGGAGGCGCACGCCGGGGCCGTGTTCGAGAAGCTGGGTGCGCCGGTGCCTCCGGAGCGGGTGGATGCGCCGGCGGCGGTGCTGGTGACCGGTGTGGTGATTCTGGCGGACTGGTTGGTCAGCCAGGAGGACTATCTGCGGGTGCGGCAGCGGGAGTTGGACCCGTCTCTGACCGCGCATTTCAACCGCTCCCGTGCGGATGCCGAGGGACTGGTGCGCGAGGCGGGTCTACTGCCGGTGGAGCTGGAACGCAAGGGCTTCTCCGCGGCTTACGGGATTGTGGGGGAGCCCAATCCGCTGCAGCAGTCGGTGGCAGAGGAACTCGGCGCCGCGCTCGGGTCGGCCGGCTCGGTTGGTGGGGGGCGGCGGGGCGGCATTCTGCTGGTGACGGCGGCGCCTGGGGACGGCAAGAGCGAGGCTGCGCTGGAGGCGGAGCGGGTGCTGGCCCGCAGGTTCGGGACGCGCGGGTTTGCGTTCTTGCTGCCGACGATGGCGACCAGTGACCAGATGTACCTGCGGGTGGCGGGGGTTGTGGCCCGGCAGGCGGGGGAGGGAGCGGGGCTTACGCTCACGCACAGCATGGCCTGGCTGAACAGCGCCTATGCGGAAGACGCGGCAGGCGGGTTGCGGGTGGTGACGTGTGAGGGGGAGGAGGACAGCGGGGATGGCCGGGCGCGGCGTGAGGTGGATATGCGTCCGCGGCGCTGGCTGCGTGGTTCGAAACGGCCGCTGTTGGCCCAGTTCACGGTAGGCACGGTGGACCAGGCGCTGATGGCGGTGCTGCCGGTGCGGCACAACGCGCTGCGTCTGCTGGCGTTGTCCGGCAAGACGTTCATCCTGGATGAGGCGCACGCGTATGACCCTTATATGCAGGTGCTGTTGGGACGGTTGCTGAACTGGCTGGGGTGGTACGGGGTGCCGGTGGTGTTGCTGTCGGCGACGTTGCCTGCGTCGGTGAGTGACCGGTTGATCAAGGAGTATCTGAAGGGCGCCGGGATGCCGAAGTGGGAGCTGAAGGACCGTACTTTCCAGGCCCCGTACCCGGGCTGGCTGTATGTGGACGCGGCAGACGGGGAGTGCGTTCGGATCTCGGACGTGCGGCACAAGGAACAGGCCGCTGCGCGCCGCATGGAACTTGCTGTGCAGGTGGAGTCGGTCGTCCACGGCACTGCTGGCGGTGAGCGGAATCGGCTGGCGGTGATTGAGCGGCTGTTGGAGCCGCTGGCTGGAGATGCTGGCGGTTGTGCGCTGGTGGTGTGCAACACCGTGGCGGAGGCTCAGCAGACCTACCAGAGCCTGCGCACATTCATGGAATCCCGCGGGCAGGGTGCGGATGAGGTGCAGTTGCTGCACGCCCGGTTTCCCGGCGACGACCGTGAGCAACGCACTCAGGCGGTCACAGCCGGTCTGGGGCGCTCCGGGCCTCGGCCCGCGCGACGGATCGTGGTGGCCACCCAGGTTGTCGAACAGTCCCTCGACCTGGATGCGGATGTGATCATCAGCGATCTGGCTCCACTGGCGCTGCTGATGCAGCGGGCGGGCCGCTGCTGGCGGCACGAGACCTGGTGGGCCCAGCACGGGCACCCGCACGGCCGAGGCAGGCCGGCCTGGACGGAGGGACGCGCTCGGCTGATCGTGCTGGACCCGTTGGCTGCCGGTCAGGGCGTGCCGGGCCAGTGGGGCGAGGTGTATGCGGAGTTCCTGCTCCACGCTACTTCTGAAGCCCTGGCGCGGCGGGGGGCGGAGCCCATCGCCATCCCGGAGGACGTGCAGGGCCTCGTCGAAGACGTGCACGGCCATCGGGCGGATCAGTTCGCCTGGGATGACCCGACGAAATCCGCGGCCTACACCGCCTACCGGGGCAGGGATCTGGCAGAGAGAAGTGTCGGGGACATCCTCGTCATCCCTCGGGCACGGAGTGTGCCGGGGCTGCACACGCTGCACCATCTGTACGGCGCTGAGGAGGAGTGGGAAGCAGCGACCCGGCTCGGTGCCGACGCTGTGCGCCTGCTGTGCGTCTACGTGCACAACAATGGCACCACCACTCTGGATCCGGAGGGGACCCGGTCGTTGCCGGGGTTGGACAGTTCGCTTACTCCCCAGGACGTGCGGGCCGTGATGGGGCGCACCATTCCGGTCAACGCTGACTGGTTTCAGGGGGAACGGGAGGCTCACCGTGTCCCGGAGGAGTGGAGTGAGCATCC
The DNA here is from genome assembly GCF_040654775.1 of Streptomyces sp. NPDC050636. Taxonomy (NCBI): domain Bacteria; kingdom Bacillati; phylum Actinomycetota; class Actinomycetes; order Kitasatosporales; family Streptomycetaceae; genus Streptomyces; species Streptomyces sp. NPDC050636. The sequence goes on along the minus strand of NZ_JBFAIP010000010.1, from coordinate 46,125 downwards.
GCTGCTCGGCGACCTGGTGATGTTGCGGCAGCCCTTGGTTGATGGGCAGGTGCAGCCCATCCAAGTGGGTGGCAAGAGTCTGTATTTGGATGCGGATTTGGGGCTGGTGAGGCGGTGAGCTGAGCTCTGGCCGGCGATGCCCGTGCGCCTTCAGGTGCTGCGATGCCTGAGCAGCCGTTGCCTCAACGCGGCAATTTCGCAAGGGTTTTCGACTTTTCCAGTGTGGGCCGGCGTTGTCAGTGGTGCCTGCTTCACTGTGCCGAGAGCTTCGCTGATCACCACGGGCGTGAAGCCGTGGCTTTGTCATGCCGTCGTGCAGCGAGGCGACCAGGACAGACGAAAGGAGGGGGCGTATGGCCGTTGGGTTCGATCTGCGCGACGAGCCGTGGATCCCGGTCCGTCTAGCGGCGGGTGAGGCCACTCGCGTAGGGCTGCGGGGGCTGTTCCATCGGGCGCACGAGATCGTGGACGTGGAGTTACCCGTGCCGCCGGCGGCGTCTGGGCTGCTGCGCATCCTTGCGGCGATGACCGCGCGCATCGCCCGGGACGAGGATGGGGTGCGCCTGGACGACGAGGATGCGGCGGAAGAGATCGTCACGTGGCTGGAGGTGCGTGACCAGGTCCTGGCCCGGGGCAGGTTCGATGTCCGGGCAGTGGATACGTATTTTGACGACGAGGTGCCGTCGGGCCGCTTCGATCTGTTTGATCCGGTGCGGCCCTTCTTGCAGGATCCGCGCTTGGTCGCGGAGTGCCTGGACAGGCGTGACCACCCCAATCCGTCGGGCGTGAACAAGCTGGTCTTCGGACGCCCCACCGGGGAAAACGGGGCCGTGCTTTTCGGGCACTTCACGGACAGTGAGCCGGTGGCGGTTCCGGCGGCCGAGGCTGCGTGGCACCTGATCGCCCAGCTGTACTACGGGCCGGCCGGGCAGTGCACTCCGCGCCGGATCACCGAGGTGAAGCCCGGTAACGGCGATGCGGGCCCGCTGCGCAAAGCGGTCTCGTATCACGCGTGGGGGCCGGACCTGTTCACCAGCCTCGTGCTGGGCGTCCCGATGCCGGACGATGCCGCGGAGGCGGACGAGGGGGACATGTGCCCCTGGGAAGCGGCCGATCTGCCAGATCCACTCGGGTCGCCCGCTGTGCTGACCTGGCCGGGAGGATTGCTGACCGGCCGGTTTCGGCACGCTGTGCTGCTGGTGCCGTCCGCAGACCGTGACGAAGTCATCGACGCCTACATCACCTGGTCCACCCACGAGCCCAAGCAACTGGCGCGGGACCCGTACGTCATCCTCGACCGGGACAAAGAAGGCCAGTTGGAGGCACGCCGTGCGAACGGAGCGCGGGCGCTGTGGCGGGACGTGGACGCTCTCCTGCTGAAGGACATCGGCCACCAGTCGCTAAGGCCGCACAGTCTCAACAGCCTTCCGCCGAGGCTGCGCCCCCAATTGTCTGTACGGGCTTACGGGTTCGACCAGGACGGCCAGCAGAAGGACACGACCTGGTTTGAGGCGACCACCCCGCCCCTTCTGCAATGGCAGGAGGAGGCCGATGCGCGGATGGCCCGCCATGTGGCCCGTTGCCATCAGGCGGCTGAGGACGTCGGCTCGCGTCTGGAGTACGCCGCGCGCCTGGCCTGGAAGCTCGCCACCGACACCAGCGCCGCCACCGCGGACAAGGTCAAGCTGGATGCCAAGAAGTACGGGCCATGGGCTGCGGCGGCGACGAGCCGCTACTGGCCCGAAGCCGAGCGGGAATTCTGGCGCCTGGCGGACCCTGCGTGGTGCGACACCACCCCGCTGCCGTCGTTGGTGAAGGTCGCGCTGACGGCGCTGGACGACGCCATCGGGCAAGCCAACCGTGCCGACATCCGCGTCGCCCGCGCCCGCACCCGCGCCCGCGCGACCGTGCGCGCGCTCCTGCGCGCCACTACATAACCCCTTCCTGCCTTTCGAGGATGTGCCATGACCTCAACCTCCGCTCCGCCAGCCGCTGCCCCTGTCCGGCCACGGGCCTCCGACGCGTTCGTTGCCTACGTCCTGTCGCTATGCCAGAACAAGCGCGTCCAGTCCGATCTGCGCACCGGTCTCGGCCTGCCCGTCGAACGCTGCAACTACCTGCACCGCTACCTCGTACGGCGTCTGCCGGAACGCCAGCACCGCGACGCCAAGCGTGCCCACTACGCGGTCGCCGCGCTCATCGCCGCACGCCCCCGAGCCGCCCGCAACGCCGATGCAGACAGGGCCAACCAGCCGGAACCCAAGCCCGAGTGGCACAAGCGGCCAAATCTGGGCGCGAGCCTGGCCGAGGCCGCGAACTCCGGGATCATCAAGCCCGACTCAGCCGAAGGCGACCTGCACCTGTTCAGCCGCCAGAGCAGCAACGCCCTTCATACCCGACTGCCCGCGCTGACCCGGCACCTGCTCTCCGGCGGCATCGCCCTGGACTGGGCGGTCCTGCTGGAGGACGTCACTTGGTGGGACCGCGACCGCGACCGCATCACGACCCGCTGGCTGGAGAGCTACTTCCGCACTGTCACCCACGACGACGGTGACGCCGACAGCCCTGCCACCGACACGACCGATCTGCACGAGGAGAACATCTGATGGCTCTGTTCTTGGACCTGTCCGCCACCCAGTCGGTGCCGGCCGCCAACCTCAACCGGGATGATCTCGGATCGCCCAAGACCGTCCGCTATGGCAACGCACCTCGCATCCGGGTCTCCAGCCAGTCCTGGAAGCGGGTGATCCGCCACGGCGTCGAGCAGGACCTCGGAGAGAAAGCCGCCCGCACCCGCCTGGTGCCCGTCAAGGTACGCCAGGCGCTTGAGCGGGCCGGATGGCCTGCCGAACTGGCCGAGTTCGCCGGGGTTCAGGTCGCCGCGAGCGCCGGAAAGAAGGGCATCGGCACGGAGAGGGAAGGCCACACCTCGGTTCTGCTGTTCCTGCCGGAAAGCGGTCTGGAGGAACTCGTCGCGGTCTGCGTTGAGCACCGCGAGCACCTGGAGAAGAACAAGGGCAAGAAGAAGCCCGGACAGACCCTGCCGGCCGACCGCATCGAGGAAATCCTCAAGCGCCGCACCGCCTCCATCAGCCTGCTGGGCCGCATGCTCGCCGAACTGCCCGGCGCCAACGTCGACGGCGCCGCCCAGGTCGCCCACGCCTTCACCACCCACGCCGCCGAGCCGCAGCGCGACTACTTCACCGCCGTCGACGACTGGCTCGGCGAAGCCGACACCGGCAGCGGCCACCTGGACACCAGCGAGTTCAGCGCCGGCGTCTTCTACCGCTACGCCACCGTCAACATCACCGACCTGCTCACCAACCTCGACGGCGACCACAAGGCGGCGCGCACCGTCCTCGGCTCCTTCGCCGAGCACTTCCTCCTGTCCCTGCCCCAGGCAAAGAAGAACAGCACCGCCCCGCACACCGTCCCCGACCTCGCCCACCTCGCCGTCCGCACCCAACGCCCCCTCTCCCTGGCCGCAGCCTTCGAAACGCCGGTCAAGCACAGCGACGACGGCTTCGCCCGTGCCTCACGCGCGGCCCTTGCCGCACACGCACACGACCTCAACCGCCTTACCGGTAACCGCCACCGGTCCTTCCACGGCCACGCCGCCCTCGCCGACAACACCGTGGACCTGGCCCCCCTCGGCCCGGCCCACGATTCCTTCTACGACCTGATCGACGCCGCCGTGGACGCGGCCCTGCCCGTCTCCGGGGAACAGGCATGACCGGGCTCGTATTGCGGCTGGCTGGCCCTCTGCAATCCTGGGGAGAACGCTCGGCGTTCAGTGCGGAACGGGACACCGCACCGTTCCCCACCCGCTCCGCACTCATCGGCATGTTCGCGGCCGCCGAAGGCATCGCCCGCCACAACACAGCAGCCCTACAGCGGTATGCCGCGCTGGAGTTCACCGTCCGCATCGACCGGCCCGGCATCCGGCTCGTCGACTACCACACGGTCGGAGGCGGCCAGCCCAAAGAGAAAACCGCCGCCACCAGCGGCGGCAGCCGCAAGGGCGCCGCAGTGCTGACCCAACGCCACTACCTGGCCGACGCGGTGTTCGTCGTCGCCGTCTCCGGCGACGACGACGCCATCGCCGACCTCGCCACAGCCTTGCACCAGCCACACTGGGCGCCATACCTGGGCCGACGTTCCTGCGCCCCCGACGAGCCCCTCCTGCTGCGCACCGACACGACCGACCCGGTCGACGAACTGCTCCAACGCGTTCCGCTCAGCCCCGATCCGGAACGGTCCGCGCATCAGGACGGCACCGTCCCGGTCACGTTCCTGTGGGAGCGTGCACCAGCCCCGCCTGCCCGGGATACCGACACCCTCACCGTCCACGACCTTCCGCACAGCTTCGCTCCACACAGCCGGAGCCACGGCAAGCGCCGCCTGTACCGCTCGGTGGAAAGACTCCCCACCTCCCTGGCAGCCGGCACCCACACCTTGCACCGACAGCTGATCGACTACGCCACGAAGGAGGTCCCCGCATGAGTCCTCGCGCGGCCATCGCCCGCATCCGACTCAACCCCCACAACCGCGCCGTTCAACGCGACCTGCACGACGCCACCCAGATGCACCGCACCCTCATGCGGATGGTCCCCGACGGCCTCGGCGACGGCCCTCGTCAGACGGCCGGACTGCTCTACCGCCTCGACGAGTCCGACACCGCCAGCACACTCCTCGTACAAGCCAACACCCTCGACCCCACCCGCTTACCCGACGGATACGGTCACATCGACGTCAAAGACCTGACCCCGCTGTTCACCGCCCTGAAAAAGGGACTCGCAGTCCGCTACCGCATCGTCCTCAACCCATCCAAACGCGAACGAACCCCAGCGGAACAGAAGAACAAATGCGGCAAGATCGTCCCGCTCGCCGGGCCGGACGCCGACCAGTGGTGGAAACGCCGCGCCACCGACGCCGGCCTACACATCCACTCCCTGCTGCCCACTCCGGTCACATCCGTACAGCCCCGAGGCAAAGGGGCCCCACGCATGCGGCACAAACTGCTGCGTTACGACGGCACCGCCACAGTCACCGACCCCGATGCCCTCGCACATGCCGTGCTGACAGGTATCGGACGAGCCAAGCCCTACGGCGCCGGATTGCTCAGCCTCGCCCCGGCAGCCGCTGCGTGAGCGCACCCCACGGCGGGGGCGGCGAGGCCCGCAAGCGCCTCGCCGCCCCCACCCTCGCCATGCTCCCGCGCATCGCGGACTCACTGTCCTTCCTCTACCTCGACAAGGTCCGCGTCGTCCAAGACGACACCGGCGTCTGCGCTCAGATCCAAGCCGACAAAAACCGCACCGACACCGTCTACATCCCCACCGCCGCACTCACCTGCCTGCTCCTAGGACCGGGCGTATCCATCACCACCCGCGCCCTGTCCACCCTCGCCCGCCACGGCACCAGCGTGGTGTGCACCGGCGCAGGCGGCGTCCGCGCCTACGCAGGCATCCTGCCCGACTCCCTCACCACCCACTGGCTCGAACAGCAGGTGACCGCCTGGTCCGACCCCCAACAACGGCTGGCCACCGCCACCCGCATGTACGAGATGCGCTTCGGCGACGGCTCCGTCCCCGACGGCACCACCCTCGCCCAACTGCGCGGCATGGAAGGCCAGCGCATGAAGGCCCTCTACAAACTCCTCGCCCAACAGCACGGAATCGGCCGCTTCCGGCGCAACTATCACCCCGACCAGTGGCATCAGCAAGACCCGGTCAACCTCGCCCTGTCCGCAGCCAACACAAGCCTCTACGGCATCATCCACGCCGCTGTGCTGGCCATCGGCTGCTCACCAGCCCTCGGCTTCGTCCACACCGGCAAACAGCACGCCTTCGTCTACGACATCGCAGACCTCTACAAAGCCGAGGCAACCCTCCCCGTCGCCTTCTCCCTCCACCAATCCGCCAACCCCGAACAAGAAGCCCGTGGCAAATTCCGCGAGGAGCTCCGTCTCATCCGGCTGCTACCCCGCATCATCCGCGACATCCAGACCCTCCTCACACCCGATGCCGACACCGACGATGACCACCCCGAGCGCCACGACGTCCACCTGGTCCACCTCTGGGATCCGAAGACCGGCGTCCTTCCAGCCGGGGTGAACTACGCGCCGGACGGAGGCTGACATGGCCTCCATGCTCGTCATCGCCACCACCGCCGTCCCCAACCACCTCCGCGGCGCCCTGAGCCGATGGACCACCGAAGTCGTCCCCGGCATCTTCGTCGGCACCGTCTCCGCCCGCGTCCGCGACCAGCTCTGGGACGCCGTCACGGACGTCGTAGGCGACGGCGCTGCCGTCCTCGTACACCCAGCACCGACAGAGCAGGGCTACGCCATACGCACAGCAGGAACCCGTCGCCGTGTCCCCACCGACTTCGACGGACTCACCCTCGTGCGGATGACCGGGGCTCCACAGCAGGCAGGAATGGCAAAGAGAGAGAAAAGCCAGAGATAACTTGCAGGTCACGAAGTGTTCTCCCCACCAGCGTGGGGGTGATCCGTGCCATAGAGGCTGTTCATGGCGCGGCCGGGCGTTCTCCCCACCAGCGTGGGGGTGATCCGTCTGGTCACCTTCTTCTCCACGCCGGAGGAGGGTTCTCCCCACCAGCGTGGGGGTGATCCGGGGCCGTACGAAGGGTTGTCGGAGTTCCGGCCGTTCTCCCCACCAGCGTGGGGGTGATCCGTCGCTGACCAGGGCGGCGGCTTGGCTCAGGCGGTTCTCCCCACCAGCGTGGGGGTGATCCGCGCGAATGATCGTGGCGGCGATGACCTGGCCGGTTCTCCCCACCAGCGTGGGGGTGATCCGATGACGTTCACGTGCGTGTGGCCCTCGCGCAGGTTCTCCCCACCAGCGTGGGGGTGATCCGGTTCCCAAGGTCTAACCACCCAACCCGTAGGAGTTCTCCCCACCAGCGTGGGGGTGATCCGCCGATCTACAGCAACGACCTCGGCATGCCCAAGTTCTCCCCACCAGCGTGGGGGTGATCCGAAGTCGGCGACGCGGCCGTCGCCCATGAGCTTGTTCTCCCCACCAGCGTGGGGGTGATCCGATGACAGCATCGGACTGACGCTGGACTTCGACGTTCTCCCCACCAGCGTGGGGGTGATCCGATGACAGCATCGGACTGACGCTGGACTTCGACGTTCTCCCCACCAGCGTGGGGGTGATCCGTCGGCTCCGGCACCGTCGCGGTCCGCGATCTGGTTCTCCCCACCAGCGTGGGGGTGATCCGTCACCGTGTACGAGTACGTCACGGACGCGGACGTTCTCCCCACCAGCGTGGGGGTGATCCGCCGGGCGTCAGATTGGGTCCGGCCCGCAGCTGGTTCTCCCCACCAGCGTGGGGGTGATCCGACCTACGTGGACGAGGCCTCGGTGAGCGTCTCGTTCTCCCCACCAGCGTGGGGGTGATCCGCCCGCGTTACTTTTTGGCTCGCGCCGGTCCTGGTTCTCCCCACCAGCGTGGGGGTGATCCGACCGTCGTAGCTCATGCATTACGAACTGCCCCGTTCTCCCCACCAGCGTGGGGGTGATCCGGAGCACCAGATCCAGAGCCAGGAACGCGATGAGTTCTCCCCACCAGCGTGGGGGTGATCCGTTGGCCCGTGTCGGTCATTAATGCGGTGGTGCGTTCTCCCCACCAGCGTGGGGGTGATCCGATGTCGTTCCGCGAGCTGGCCGAGGCGATCGAGTTCTCCCCACCAGCGTGGGGGTGATCCGAACGGCTCCGGCTCCGGGGCCTGGACGGGTACGTTCTCCCCACCAGCGTGGGGGTGATCCGGTCCGCTCCAACTCCGCGCCGGCCTCCGGCGAGTTCTCCCCACCAGCGTGGGGGTGATCCGTCGCCCTCGGGCGGCAAGTCCCCCAGCTCGAAGTTCTCCCCACCAGCGTGGGGGTGATCCGTCAAGTAACCGAATAACCGCCCGGCCGTGAAAGTTCTCCCCACCAGCGTGGGGGTGATCCGGTGGACGCGGCCGCGATGCCGAAGAGCGCGGCGTTCTCCCCACCAGCGTGGGGGTGATCCGGCGTGGGCGGCCATCCATCATCAGGCGGAAATGTTCTCCCCACCAGCGTGGGGGTGATCCGGGGTGTCCGTATGGGCACCCCTTATGGCGTGAGTTCTCCCCACCAGCGTGGGGGTGATCCGCCCGCACCGCGACACCCGGGTCATCGCGGGAGGTTCTCCCCACCAGCGTGGGGGTGATCCGGTCCGGGGACTTCGGCCGACGGCCTTCGCAGCGTTCTCCCCACCAGCGTGGGGGTGATCCGCTTGGGCTGTCCGAGCGCGCCGTGCAGTACCAGTTCTCCCCACCAGCGTGGGGGTGATCCGATGCGCCAGGTCGCGCGGCCAGCGAGCAACCAGTTCTCCCCACCAGCGTGGGGGTGATCCGACGCGTCGCTTTGCGCTCGGCCTGCAAGTGCCGTTCTCCCCACCAGCGTGGGGGTGATCCGCACGTACTCGACGCGCTGGAGCGGCAGCCGCAGTTCTCCCCACCAGCGTGGGGGTGATCCGGTCCGGGCCGGGGAGAGGCCGAGGAGACCGGCGTTCTCCCCACCAGCGTGGGGGTGATCCGTTGGCGCGGTCGTTGATGTCGCCGGTGCTCAGGTTCTCCCCACCAGCGTGGGGGTGATCCGCCCTCGCTGCGTCGCGGGCGTCAGTTCTCTTGGTTCTCCCCACCAGCGTGGGGGTGATCCGCCGAGGGCACTGGCCGCCACGGCCAGAGGGCTGTTCTCCCCACCAGCGTGGGGGTGATCCGGACTTGCGCCAGAAAACGGCTTCAGCCGGATCGTTCTCCCCACCAGCGTGGGGGTGATCCGTCGGCTTCCACTTCGACTCCACCCGCGAAGCCGTTCTCCCCACCAGCGTGGGGGTGATCCGAAGCGGCCGGCGCCGGGCTTGAGGACCAGGACGTTCTCCCCACCAGCGTGGGGGTGATCCGCAGGGCTGGTCGGAGCGTCCGACCCAGTTTCGGTTCTCCCCACCAGCGTGGGGGTGATCCGTTCTTGGCCCCGGCGCCGTTGGCGCCCTTGGGGTTCTCCCCACCAGCGTGGGGGTGATCCGTGGGTTGGGATCACCACTTCCCAGTACACCGAGTTCTCCCCACCAGCGTGGGGGTGATCCGACGGGGACGCCACCGTGGCCCGCAAAAACCAGGTTCTCCCCACCAGCGTGGGGGTGATCCGATCATGCAGAACCTGGCCAACACCCGTAAGCCGTTCTCCCCACCAGCGTGGGGGTGATCCGCCGGAGGAAGAGGCGGGTCCGAACCTGGGCGGGTTCTCCCCACCAGCGTGGGGGTGATCCGCCGCGGAACGCCTTGACCGGCTCTTCCGTCTCGTTCTCCCCACCAGCGTGGGGGTGATCCGGAGTGCTGCGAGGTCTTGGGGAGCCTCGATGGGTTCTCCCCACCAGCGTGGGGGTGATCCGGCGCGGTCGTGCCGGTCGTGCGCCTCTGCCAGGTTCTCCCCACCAGCGTGGGGGTGATCCGCCGTTGACCGTCTGCACCGCCGGGTCCGAGGCGTTCTCCCCACCAGCGTGGGGGTGATCCGTTGATCAGCTCCCCGTCGTCTGACATGCCTTCGTTCTCCCCACCAGCGTGGGGGTGATCCGACCCTTGCCGCCCAGACGCTCAACCTCACGGAGTTCTCCCCACCAGCGTGGGGGTGATCCGGACAGTGGTCTTGCTGGCCGCCGCGATACACGGTTCTCCCCACCAGCGTGGGGGTGATCCGTCGCACGACGACGGGCCAGGAGGGCAGGCGCTGTTCTCCCCACCAGCGTGGGGGTGATCCGCGCGCCAATGACTCGCGGACGGTGCCTGCCGGGTTCTCCCCACCAGCGTGGGGGTGATCCGGTGCTGGGCAACGAGGTCGGGCAGGCGTCCGCGTTCTCCCCACCAGCGTGGGGGTGATCCGCAGCGGAATCGACGGGAACGGGGACGGAAAGCGTTCTCCCCACCAGCGTGGGGGTGATCCGGTGATGACGGATCAGGCGCGGCGCCTCAACGGGTTCTCCCCACCAGCGTGGGGGTGATCCGCACACGCTGGCTTGGAGGTTGGCGCGCACGTCGTTCTCCCCACCAGCGTGGGGGTGATCCGGTTCGCGTCCGGGACGCCAAGGGGTCCGGCAAGTCCTCCCCACCAGCGTGGGCGTGATCCGCCCGGAGTGGGCAAGACGACTAGCGCGCTCTTGTGCTCCCCACCGGCGTGGGGGTGATCCGGTCTTGGGAGAGGCCATCGAGCGGATCCAGGCGTGCTCCCCACCGGCGTGGGGGTGATCCGTCCTCGCGCGGGTGGTACATCCGGCCGTCCCAGTCCTCCCCACCAGCGTGGGGGTGATCCGGCCCCCGAGAAACGCCCGTCGAGGTACAGACAGTCCTCCCCACCAGCGTGGGGGTGATCCGCCGACCAGGTTGGGCTCTCCGCCCATGGTCTGGCGCTCCCCACCGGCGTGGGGGTGATCCGTTCGCGCCGAACCCGGTCGACCCGGAGTCCGCGTGCTCCCCACCGGCGTGGGAGTGATCCGGCACGCCAACAAGTCCGACGCCTGCCTCTTGTGTGCTCCCCACCGGCGTGGGGGTGATCCGACCGTGCCGAAGTTCAAGCCGCACCAGTACGGGTGCTCCCCACCGGCGTGGGGGTGATCCGGTGATGCGCTCACCGTGGGCGGCGAGGCGCTGGTCCTCCCCACCGGCATGGGGGTGATCCGAACAGCGACCGGCCCAGGGCCCCATCTCCGGAGTCCTCCCCACCGGCGTGGGGGTGTTCCGACGTAGAACCGTCCGGCGTCGGCGGGGTTTTCGTTCTCCCCTCCGGCGTGGGGGTGATCCGGCGAGCGTGTCCTTGGGGGTGCTGTGCGGGAAGTTCTCCCCACCGGCGTGGGGGTGATCCGGTGATCTGGGCGCGTTTGGACGGCGAGATCTAGTTCTCCCCACCGGCGTGGGGGTGATCCGTTCGCGCAGCTCGGGCACGGAGGGGAAACGCCGTTCTCCCCACCGACGTGGGGGTGATCCGCAATCGGGTAACCGGCAGCCGACCCGTTCAGGGTTCTCCCCACCGGCGTGGGGGTGATCCGGACCCCGGCATGGACCAGGCATCCACCCAGCAGTCCTCCCCACCGACGTGAGGGTGATCCGGTCCCGGAGGCGTACACGGCGGCCCAGCCCGTGTTGTCCCCACCGGCGTGGGGGTGTTCCGATCAAGACCGCAGGGATCGGCGCCACCTACCGGTTCTCCCCACCGGCGTGGGGGTGATCCGATCGACGGAGACGACAGTGCCGCCGACAGCTCGTTCTCCCCACCGGCGAGGGGGTGATCCGCTGCATGCCAAGGCGGTGAACCTGCGCGCCAAGTGCTCCCCACCAGCGTGGGGGTGATCCGACACTCAAGTAACAAGGGGGGTGCGTCGCATGGTCCTCCCACCAGCGTGAGGGTGATCCGCAAGCCCGGCAGCTGAGGAACGTGACCGTCGCGTCCTCCCCACCAGCGTGAGGGTGATCCGCAGGTCGGCAAGGCGGCGTGGTCGCTTTCCGAGTCCTCCCCACCGGCGTGGGGGTGATCCGTCCCCGGCTCTGGTGGTCGCGTGCTTCCGGCAGTGCTCCCCACCGGCGTGGGGGTGATCCGCCAGCGCGTGGCGCGAGTGGCTGCTGCGTGCCGTTCTCCCCACCGGCGTGGGGGTGATCCGTCACAGACCCCCTGCAGCCGGCCTGGGTCCTGGTTGTCCCCACCGATGTGGGGGTGATCCGCTCTCTTCCGCGGCTGCGGTGATCCCAGACTCGTTCTCCCCACCGGCGTGGGGGTGATCCGGGGCGCCCAGGGCACCTCCAGGCAGAGAGGATGTCTCCCACCAGCGTGGGGGTGATCCGGCGGAGGCGGAGGCCATCCTCGCGGAGGCCGAGTCCTCCCCACCGACGTGGGGCGAACCGCACACCACGCGCTGACCATCGCCGAGCCTGCAACCCATGCAGGTGGCGTTGACAACTCCAGAGGGCACGACGAGCGCGTGCCCTGAAGGGCCGAAAGGTCAGTGCTTGGGTAAGGATCGAGGACGATGACTTCTACGTCCACCGCGATGTCACCTCCGTGCCTTTCCGGAGGCGACATCGCCGCTCTCAACTGGCTTGCCTACGTGACGTGGGCGCCATGCTGAGACCGGTGCTCATGGTGGATGTCAGGCTGGCGGCAGCAAGCCTCGGCGGCGCGCCATATCCAGGCCCGCAGCTCCCGGACGGCGATCGATGCTGGCCGGCCGAGATGGAGGGACAGAAGCCGGGGCACCACCAGGTGCAGCCGGGCTGGCAGTAGTTCGCTCGGCGAACAGCTCAGGACGACGGCCCTTGAGCTCTCGGACCGCCTCCTCAAGCGCACCTTCATCAGCATCATCCGGTGCGCGCAACAGAGCAGCCGCGTCTTCCAGGTCGTGGCCCATCGCCCCCGCTCCTACCAACACAGTCCGGCGCGCTGCTTCGTGCTCCCGTGCGATCGCGGCGGCTTCGCGAGCGAGGGTTGCCTGTTCCCTCTCAGTGAGAGCCTGCTCCCGCCGCTGCGCTGCAGTGAGCTGTTCTTGTTCAGCCTGGCGAGCACCGGTTACGAACTCCTCCAGTGCTGAGCTGTTAGAGAAGCCCAGCTTGTCCACCAGGCCACGGATCGCAGCCCGGCCGCCTTGATCCTTCTCCCGCGCCATAAGCGTGCTCAGCTGCTTCTGGCTGAGGCTGACGGTGGCTTCGTCGTTGTTCGATGGATCGTCCGGTGACGCGCCGAGCACGGGAAAGATGGGTCGGCCGTCACGGCGGTAGCCGAGCACGGTACGCGGAGCGGGCAGGCTGCGAGTCATCAAGTGGTGCTACTCCCACGACGGCCCCGCGCCATGATCGAGTCTACGGACGTCAAGAACATGCCCTGGCCCAGGCCATGTGTCGAAGTCGAGACACCACGAGCTCGAAGTCCGATCAGTATTATCGTGTCCGGGATCCAGGGGGTTACATGAGTGCAGAGCGGTCGCGTCGCCGGACACAACTGATAGCGGCAGCGGGAGCAGTTGTCGCAGCAGCAGCCGGAGGCACATGGTGGCTGCTGTCGTCTGGGGCTTCGGCAGAGGAGTGGGACCGCTCGCTGACCTACTCGGAGACCACAACCGCCCCGCTGGACGGCCCCAGCCGCATCCAGATTTCCTACCTGTCGGTCGACGAATCATCGGCGAACATCCCGAACTACGGCGACCGCGCGTACACCCCGCACATTGCGCTCACGGCTTTCAATGACTCTGACAAAACCCGGGACTACACCGTGGTCTTCAGGGTGCTGCTTGCGGGCAAAATCGTGAAGCCTCACAACAACACCGTGAAGATCCAAGGCGTGGAGCCGGATACCAAAGGGCTTGGCCGGTACGAGATCTCGCGAAAGGAGTGGGACCCGGACCTCATGGATGACGAGACTGGAGAGACGGGCGCGGAGTCAGAGACGTACATCGACAGCCCGACCGGCAAGGACTTCACCCTGGAGATCGTCTCGGTCAAGGCGGAGAAGCACTACGCCGTGTCCGGACAGTAGCCGTGGTACCGGTCAGGCCACCTGCCTCTCCTCTTCGCTCGCTTGCACGCCAGGGATTACCCGGCGCGGCGTCCGAGCACCCTCTTGTCGAGTGAGAATGCGCTGTACTTCTTCGCGCGCGTCCTCGATCGGATAGCCCGCGTCTTGCAGCATGCGGATCCCAGTCTCCAGGGACAACACCCCAGCAGAAACGCCCTTGACGACCTCGTCGAGGATCGCTGTCCGGTCGGTCGGGGTGTGAGGGCCGAACACGATCCGAGCTGCCATCGGCTGGCCTGCGGGCCAGCCTTCGGCCTGGCCGGCCTGGTGGATGCGCTGCACCATCTTAAGCAACAGTGCGTACTTGTGGGCACGGGCCAGGCGCATGGAGTCCACAAGCGAATCCAGCGGTCCCAGTGACAGCTGGAGCGCGTAGCCGCTCGGCACATCGGACGGGTCGACGGTGCCCAGACTTACGGCAGGCAGACGGGCGTTGACCGCCGCCCGATCACGGATCTCCTCCACTCGGGCCCGCAGTTCGGCGAGCTGTCCGGATGTGTCGAGGACGTCCATCCTGCCGCCGTCAGTGAGTTGGAAGATCGTGCCCGGCTCTACCGTGAGCGGTTTCGGACGGCCGGTGACACGGTCGACCTCGGCACGGGCACCGGCGAGGCCGATGATCGGCGCGCCGGTAGTCGCGGATGCCCGGGCGGAGTCGGTGTCTGTCTCGGCCAGCTCGTCCAGGGCCTGCATGACCTTCGCCAGGCTGGACTGCCCAAAGTGCTCGCCGTCGGCGACGGTGTTGCTGATGTGGACGAGCGGGATGAAGTCGAGCTGCAGATCGAGCCGATGAAGGACTTCACCGTCGGGGCGAGTTCGGAAGTGCGCCTTGTCCAGTGGAAGATCGTCAAGGCTCTGCCCGTGGCGCAAGTCGTCGAGGAACCATTCGGCGTCGGTGAGATAGCACGTGACCTTCGACGGCCGGTCGGGAGCCCACGGGTAGGTGCGCTCGATGTGATCCGACGCCGGTACGTACCGGTCGCCGACCTCGAGAACGTGGTCGCCGCTATCGCCCACGATCGGACGCCGCCCCGCCTGTCCAGTCCCGTCCGTACTGCTACGGGTAGCTGGAACCACGGGCCCCAGTTCGTATGTGATACGGCGGACCCTCGGCTTCAGCCCACGCTTGAGGTCCTCGGGTATCTCCCAGCCCAGATGGATACGGCGGGGATAGTCCCCCGGATCGGCATCGTCCTCGAGGACGGGAAAATAGAACCCCGGGTCGTAGGTCTTGAGTCGAACGCGGCGTTTCTCCGGGTCCCAGGCCAGCAGGTACAGCCCATCGCCGAGGAGCACAGCCTTCCGCTCGGCAGACTGCATCCGAAGCGGCAGCAGCTCTGCCTCCGCCCAGTCCCGCAACCGCTGCTGCGCCTCGGCCGCAGCCGTTGCCTCGGGCGTCGCATCGTCGTCGCCTGCGTGCTCGGCGCCGGGCACGATGATCTGCTGTGACTTCCCCAGCAGGTGCGCGAGCGCGGTATCCACGAAGGTGGCGGGATCACCGAACTCCCTTCGCTCGGCAGCAGCTTCGTTACCGGTGAGAGCCGCCAGCTCTCCGGCCTGATTGGAGTCGTAGGCCGACAGCAACTTGTAGGCGGCGAGTCGGCGTACGGAATCGTCCGGCAGCCAGGAGGCGTGCAGATCCGGAGCAAGCGCCCGATGCGGGCGTCCGTCGAAGGTGGAGGCCATCGCGGGCTTGTAGTTCAGCCACGACCAGGCATCGGTGAGGAAATGGCGTAGGCCCACGGGGGACGGTCCTAATCGTCAGCCCCGCGCCGACTCTCAGCGTAGGTGCGTGGGAGGCGAAGTGCGTGCGACCCTGGACAAGCCCATCGGCCCGGATCACCGCATGCCGATGTGACCGGCGATCGGGGGCCTCCAGACCACCGACGCCCGGTGAAGTGGCCATCGCCTGTGGCGGTGGCATGCGTTGTCTACTGAAAGGCGGCGGGCTGCGTCAACGTGTGTGCGACTGCATCATTGCTGTCCGGGCTGCCACGCTGGCTACGAGGGCAGGTCCCAGACCGTAACGGCGATCTTGATCGCGTGGGCCCCGGATGGAGCGGATACAACTCGGACGTAGGCGATACGTCCCTCATCTGTCTGCACACAAAGGCGTCGCCCCTTCACCAGCCCATCGACTTGCATGGTGGCGTTCTTCTGAAGGGATTTGGCGCATTCTGCTTCTGTGGCCTGCGAGGACGAAGAGGGCAGCGGAGCCAGGTTGTGAGCGGCTAGTGGCCCGAGGAGCTTCGCGGTGGCAGCCGTGCCATCTGCAGCCGAGATCATGTTCAAGTCTGCACCCTTGATCGACTCCTCTATTAGAGGCTTCGATGCGTCCAGCTCAATGTCTTGGCCGTACGCGCTCGTACGGGCCTCGATCGTCTCCGGCCCGAACATGATCTTGGAGGTCTCGGCAGTGCTTGTCTCCTCGTCGCTCTTGGCCGTGGGGGATCCGGTGGGTGCGCTGTCGGTGGTACGGGACTCGTCTGCTGGGGCGTCCCGCCCGCTAACGAGCAGCGTCACGAGAATGCCGATGACCGGAATGATGATGCCCACCACCCACCAGGCCCAACGTGGTTGCACTGGACCGCTTCCGCCTGGAGTGGGTGGGGAAGGTGCCCGAGTCTGATCACGATCACTGTCAAGCGTCACTAGGGTCCCCCGGGGAAGGCATCTTGGTTGTTATCGGCTGATCACCCTATGAGGGGCCCTGGATCCGTTGCTACCGGTTCTGGCAGAACAGAGGTACGAGAGCCTGCCTCACCGACGTCCGGTAAGACGGCCGTCGCTGTACGCCGTCGTTCCAGTCGATGCACGCTGTGGGTCGGCGAGTTGCGTCAACGCGTGCACGGCTGCGTCCATCCGGTCCGGGCTGTCCATGCCGGCGACCCATGTCACCATCTGCTGTTCCAGCGCGGGCCATTCGCCAACGTGGTGGATGCGTCCCTGCTCGTAGAGCTGTGCGATCGGCTCAGCCCTTAGCCTCTTGCCGTGCTTGGCGGTGACGGACAGCACCGCGGGCATCAACATGTTCTCGGTGCGCTTCTCGCGCTGGAGTTCCTGCCATGCCTGGTGGAGGATCTGGCGGCTCATGTCGCCGCCGTAGTTCGCTTCGACCACGATGGCGTCCGCGCGTAGCTCGATCGCAAGGAGGCACGTCTCGCGGCCCCAGGCGTCGGCGCCGCGATTGCCGGAGCGATCGTCGAGGACGTACAGGTGCCCGTCGCGATCTGATGCGGCCGCCACGACGCCGGTCTCGTCACCGACAGCGGACTCCCCGCCCGCCGGGTCGACGGCGACTACGATCCGTGCAAGGTCGATGCCGCGGAACTGGGCTGCGCTGATGCGGTTGTTGGTGATCCAGGGCCACTGCCATACGCCGCCATCCTGCGGGCGCGGCTGCTGCATGTAGAGGGACCACCAGACGCGTTCGCCCACGGAGCGGCGGATCTCGGCGAGCGCGTCGGAGTCGTACCGCTCCGGCCACAGAGCCGTCCCGATCGGGCGACCGAGGGCGTCGTCTTCGGAGAGGGCGAGGGCGGGCAGGTCGATGACCGTCCACCGGTCGCCCTCGTCCGCGAGGACTCGGCCGGCGAGGTCGTCCTCGTCCCAGCGGGTCTGGATCAAGATGACTGAACCGCCGGGCTCGATGCGGGTCAGCAGGACGGCCTGCCACCACTCCCACAGCCGCTTGCGCATGGTCGGTGAGGAGGCTTCGGCGGCGTCCTTGATCGGGTCGTCCACCACGGCCAGGTGTGCGCCCTTGCCGGTGAGGCCGCCGCCGACACCGGCCATGACGGCGCCGCCCTCGGTGCCGGCCAGGTCGAAGCGATTCGCTGCGCTGGAGCCTGGCCGCAGGCTGATGCCGATCTGCGGGCTGTAGTTGAGGATCGCGTCCCGGATCCACCGGCCGTGATCGTCGGCGAGGTCGGAGGAGTAGGAGGCGATCATCACCCGGTGCTCCGGGCGACGCCGCAGATACCAGAGTGGCGCCCAGCGGGCGGCGCGACGGCTCTTGCCGTGCCGGGGAGGCATCGTCAGAAGGAGCTTGGTCGGCTTCCCCGCGGCGACTTGTTCGAAGGCAGCGTCGATCAGCCCTAGGTGTGGGGCCTCCATCTCCCGGCCGTCCGTGAGGATGGACGCCATCGCGCCGGGGGAGCGGTCCATCGCCAGCTCGCGCTCGATGCGCACGAGCTGAGCGCGCAGTTCGGGGGTGGAGGCTGCGGCTATCTCACGGCGGCGCTGCGCGGGAAGCGACCGGTAGAGCTGGAGGACCGCGGCCTCGTCAGCCCTGGCCACCCTCGCCCGCATCGCCTCCGGCGAGGCTGATCAGCCGCTCCAGCTCCTCCAAGCCCGCGGTCTCGACCTGCACCGCCCCACCGTCGGGACCGGACAGCTCCGTACGGACGGGCCGGTCCAGCCCGAGGAGGCGGCTGCTCCGCTCGATGATCCGCACCGCGCGGTCGACAGCCTGGTAGTCGCCGTTGCGGATCGCGGCCCGGTAGACGCCGAAGAAGAGTCGCTCCAGTCGCTCGACCATGAGCTGCCGCAGTTCGTCGGCGCTGTCATCGAGAGCGGTGGTGCGTTCGGCGAGGGCCTTGGAGACGTCCTTGCAGGCGAGTTCGATGAGCCGTTTGTCGCTGGGGGGCTCTTGGCCGCGCTTGTACTTGTCGATGCCGTACCCCTGGGGGTAGGCCATGCCGTCGGAGTTGATGGCCGGATCAGCGGCGAGCTTGCGGCCGATCGTCAGCCAGTCCACCCCGGCTAGCTTCAGATCGATCGCATCGGCGCGGCGCTGGGTGATGGCAGCCCGAGTTGCCCGGTTGGGGCGGCCCATGACACAACTCCTTGGCCCCGCGCCTCCTCACCATGATCCCTGACGCAAAGGGCTGGTCAGCTGGCCGAACTGGCGAGCATCACTGCTGGCCGCACGGCCGGCCCGATCTTCGCCCTACTCCAGGACTTGATACGAGCGACTGTGGCCCGGGGTGTGGGTGACGATCCCCTGACGCTTCATTGCCTGCAGGTGATAGATCACCGTCGAAGCACTCAGCCGGACCTCGTCCGCGATCTCCCGTATAGACGGCGGATAGCCGGCGCTATCGGTCAGCTCACGGATCGCTCGTGCGATCCGTACCTGGGGGTGGGCTATGTAACCGACGGTCATGACCTGGCCTCTTCTGGCTCCCACGCCTGCTGCTTCAGCGCCATACGGGCAGCTGGCGCGCGGCCCGGGATGCTCGCCCAGTATGGGTGGGTGGTGATCTGTACGGACAGTCGCTGCAGCGTGCGTCGCAGGACCGTGGTCTGCGCGGGGTTCTCCGTCGTGGCGAGCTGCCGGTACGCGGTGTACCAAGCGCGCTGGGCTTGCAGGAGGTCGTCGGGGAAGGAGTAAGGCATCACTCAGAGATTCCATCATATGTTCGAATCGTGTTGCAGCACACGCAGGGGTGAATGTGACGTCTGCTCTGTCTCAATGATTTGACCAATCTCGCCGCAGGGTGACCGGCATCCTGGACGATGAGCGGCAAGCGGGAGTGACTGGAGGTGCGCTGGAATGGCCATCAGGTACTGCACGACGTGCATCGGCTTTGGGTTGAGCTGGCGCAGCGTGGAAGGGGCCACCGGTCCGTTGAGCAGAGTCGAGCAGGAGAGTGCTCAGGCTCTGTTCGGGCTGCACCTTGCGGCCGCGCATGCAGAGGCCGAGGCCCCGGCACCGGCCCCGGGCTGTGCAGCCTGCCGGGAACTGGGCACCTACGCGGCGACCCACGGCGAGGACCATGTGGCGCCGGGAGGCTGTGGGGAAACCGTGGGCCAACTGTTGCGGCAGCACCTTCTCGGTCATCTCCTCCCGCAGGTGCCGGTCGCCTCCTGAGGCTTCATGGGGACTCAATCTTTGACGTGGGTCGATAGTTGGCCAGCCGGCTCTGGCCCCGCGCATCGCCTGGGAGGCCGATCCCACTACGAGATAGTGCCGGTTTGGCGGCGAACTGCGGCTGATCGTCGGTCAGTCCACCTGGCCAGACGTCGGGCAATGGCGTCAGTGTGAGGCTGGGTAATGGCGGACCGAATGGTGTGATCGGGGCGGCCATGAGCGCAACCCTTTGGTCCCGCGCCCTACCTCTGTGATCCATGACTCAATCGTCAGTCCCGCAGGCGGACGAGGTGGATGCCCCGGTGGGGGCGTGCGCGTGGACCGTTGCGCCTTGCGTAACGGCCGCGCGCCTACATATTCCCCGCTAAACGGGTCTATATGGGGCAAGTTGAAAACCTGTTGTGCCCTCGTGTTAATCCAGAAGCGTCCTCGGGCGTATGTGGGGTGAGGGCGCATCAGCGCCATCCATCGGGAGAACGGGGGAGCGGCCACATGACGCCTTTGGAGATAGCGGGATGTATCCCAGCCGGGGTCAACCTTGCACGGTTGATGCGCGCTCTGTGGCGACGCCTCCGCGCTGCTAGGCAGCGCCACAGTCTCCAAAGCCGAACGAGTCCTGAAACGCAGTGCTGCAGTCCCACGGCAGTCAGGGAGATCCTCCACAACCTACCGCCGGGTGTGCTGGTGCAGTACCGGGGCCGGGACGGCAGCACGCTGTCGGCATGGCGGGCCGCTTCCCCCCAATCAGACAGCGACCAGAAACAGAAAGATCACGGGTTGTGGTGACTGGCTCCGCGGACGAGGCCACTCTGAGCTTCAACGGCGAGCAAGGCAAGGAACTCCTCAAGAACTATGCGACACACATACACCAGACCGCCTGCCGGATTAAGAAGAGATTCCCAACTCTCGCCGCATCGGCCGATGATCTAGCCCAGGAAGCTTTTCTGCGCACGGCAGAGGCATGCCGGCAAGGCCGCCTTAAACCGGGAATGGACTCGTACCCCTACCTGTGGCAGACAGCCCGGCGGCTGGCCATCGACGCTGTCCGGAGAAGCGTTGAAGAGCCCACAGACGAGGACAGACTCTGCGGAATCCAAGACCAGGCCGGTGAGCCGCAGAACGCAGAGGAAGCGACGCTGGCAGAGTTGCGCGAGGTAGTCAGACCCGCAATCGCCGTGATGCGACCGACGCAGCGTCAACGAGTATTGGATCTGCAGAGCCAGGGATTAGAAGACGACGCGATCGCCGCGCACCTCGACGTGCCCAAGGGGCAGGTCGCCGTTCAACGGAACCGGGGGGTAGCCGAACTCCAAGCTATGGAGGACGTCCGACGCCATATCCGGCCTAGGCATGTGAAGGAGAAACCGCGCGGGAGGGCGACGAAGTGAGTGATGTGACGGGCAACAACACGGGAGACAGCCGAATCGATGGGTACGAATCCCTCGATGCTCTCCTTGCAGCACTCAAGGGCCCAACAGACTTCTGGGACCGACCAGACGGGAACTGGGGCTCCCTGGGTGACGCAGACACGTCGGCTCTCAGCCCAGAGGAGGCTGAGCAACGTAGGGACGCTAACTCAGCCTACCGACTGGGCACGAAAGCTCTCCGCCGAAGCGAACTCGACTTGGCCATGCGGTGGTTCAGCCATGCCCGTACCTACCAGCACCCCGGGGCTGCCTTCCGTTCCGCCGTGGTGTTTCTGCGCCGCGCCCCTGTTCGTGTGAGCCTGCCAACGGGGGCTGGGAAGACACACGCCTTCCTGGCAGCTGTCCACATGCTCGTCGACGCCGCTCAGTGGGGACACAGCGACGCACAGCGGCTCATGGTGTACGTCGGCAAAGTCAATTGCCCCGCCACGGGCGAAGACGGGCCCTCAGCAGACGTGGCATCTAGTGACCAACGCTACGAGCCGCAGGATGCTGAATTTTTCGAAGAGATCCGCCAGGCGGTAGGCACCGCTCGTGCCACTCGCCTACCGCCAGCGGGTCGGCAAACACCGCCGCAGTCTGCCACCGCCCCAGCCTCGAACGTGCACGACCCATGGTCCGCACATGCTCTGCGTGCCCCGGCTGTCACCCAAGCTGCACGGCAAGCACAAGACACACATCGCCCGTCCGCCCGCATGGAATCCGTTCACCGAGCCCTTCGTGTCCTGGAGACCATTAGCCGCCATTCCGGAGGTGTGAGCAGTACACAGATCACCCGCGAAACAAACCTCCCCTACCAGGTACTGGCTCGCGTTCTCGCCACACTGTGCCGGGTTGGACTCATCGCCCAGGTCACCGACAGCGTTTACACCACTGGGCCGGCCCTAGATCTACTCGGCTCCACTGACGGCGGCGGAAGCGCCCAACTACAGCGCACTCTCTCCATGCTTCGCGACAACGTTGGAGCTGCGGTCTACGTCAGCCGCTATAAGGACGGTGAGGTCGACATCACGCAGTACGCCGACGGGCCTCGCACGCCGAAGGTCAACGAGTGGGTGGACTTCCGCTCGGCAGCCCACGCCAGCGCCGTGGGGAAATGCCTCCTGGCGCAGCTGGACTATGGCGATCGCATGGACCACATCACCCGTCACAAGACCGCCCGCCTCACCTCACGGACCATCACGAATCAGAGGGTTCTGTTCACCGCACTGGACGGTCAACCCCTCGCCCAGCCGGTACTGGACTTGCAGGAGTACGCCGTTGGGACCGTATGTGCCGCTGTACCGATCAGCACAACTTCATCCGCTGGCTGCGTGGCCCTGTCCATGCCCGTCGCACGCGCACACCGCCTCGAGCAGGCTTCTCAAACACTCAACAGTCAGGCCGCCATCGTCCTGCTGTCGCTCCTCTTGAACGGCGAACAATGCACCACCACGACAACCAGCGATGCCACGCCTGCGCCGGGCCAGGACGACAATCCTGATTCGTTCGATGCGTTGGAGCAGTCCTCGACTCACAACCCAGGGTTGCCTGATCTGGGTCGACTTTCAGGCCATGCACTTGGAGCCCAAGAAGGCAGAGCCGGCCTCCACAACGTGCGGCACAGCGACTCCCACTTTCAGTCATTGCCCAGCGGCGAAATTATCCAAGTTGCCACTCACGGGAGCACATCTGCGGACCATCTGACCCTCCGATCCGAAGGGTCACAAATCGAAAGCCCGTGTCTTGTCTAATAAGGGCTGTCCCGCTTAACTGCGGCTGTGGTGGGGGTTCGGTCGACTGAGCACTCCAACGTCAGAGGAAGATGAGTTCGACGCCCTCGTCAATACAGAGGCGCAGGACGACCGTCAGCTGTTGGGCGTCCTCGATGTGCTGCTGGAGGAGCGGTTCGTCGGGCTCCTTCTGCCATTGACCGGTGATCGCTTCCAGGCGGGGCAGCATCGCAGCGCACTCGGCAGTCGAGAGGTCGTCACCACCGACGTCCGGGTGATCGAGGAGCGGTTCCAGAGCGGTGGAGACCTGACTCCACGGACGGCCGCCCCCGAATCCCCGCATCTCGGAGAGGACAAACCCCTCGGCCCGCGCGAGCCGTTCCCGGAAGGCACTGAATCCGGTGCAGGACCAGGCGACGTCCGGACTGCTGGTGTCTCCGTCTCCCGGGAACAGGGTCAAACCCACGTCGTCCTCCTCGCTCGCGAAGTGGACAGGATCGGCCAGAACAAACAGCGCCGGCAACTGAAATGACCCCCGGTGGCTGGCCACGTCTGGTACTTCAACGAGGGCGCTCGTGCGTTCTACCAAGCCGCAGGCTTCAGCCCAATGAACGTGCTCCTGGATCAGCAGCTCAGACTTCGAAGCTTGCCCGGCCCGGCCCAGGACCGGGCAACAGCAGCCGAGCGAGCGGACCTTGCCAGTACCGACCGATCGATCGACAACACGAGTCTCAATTCGGTACCTGCTCCCATTCCAAGGCCATCCGCCGAGCTTAGACCTGCCAGGGATTCAGAAATAGGCGCTAAGGGCTTCGCGCATCGGGATTGGAAACAAATCGAAAGCCGCAGGTCGGAACACGAGGCTCGCCTCTGGTTCACGGGAGACAATACGATTCTGGAAAATCTCCCGTACTGGCTCAGTCGAGGTGCGGCCGCTCGGCTGAGATTTGATACCTTCGGGCGATTTCAATCGTTCCCTCTACAGCGTTTCTCAGCGCGCGTTCCAGCTCTCCCAGTTTGGGAACTCGTTCCTCGAAGCTGGGAGCAGCGGTGACTTCCTCCCAGGCACGGTGATATGCGTCCTCCAGATCCAACATAGCCTCAACCATGTCCGCATGCTGCTCAAGCGGTAGGCCGCCGTTCCCCTGTGTGGCCATGCTGAGTTGTGCATTCACTGAGATAAGGTCACCAACCAGTCGAACGTGCCCAACTCCGACTTTTTCGCTCAGAATGATATCGGCAAGAACAGCATTATAGTGTTCTTCATTTCCCTGCATTGCGTCTCCTAATTCAGCATCCGTTTAAGTGTGATCATTCCTCGTGCACCTGCCGGTATATCCACTCCGCCAGCTCTCAATATATCCACGCAGTAGGTGACGCAACTGTTATGCCTGAGGTCGTAGGGGCCGAGGTCTGCGTTGAGTGTCTTCAATTGGGCCTCAAGCGCAGCTGTCACGTCAGGTACATCGAAGGTGCGCTCTATCACGTTCGGCCCGAGGCGTTGAGCGCCTGCACCCGTTGTGGGAAGACCGTTTGGGCTCCCTGTTCCGTCCCAGCCCCTGATGATCTGTTCGGTCTCCAGGAACCTGCCGTTTCCTTCTACTTGGATGGTGGCGTGGTTCATGTCCTGATCCCAGCGCACCGTCGCCCGTCCAGGGTATGGCGCGAGCCCGAGGGGGTCCGTCCAGGTGTGAGGATTGTGGACGTAGGTGGTGGGGTTGGGTGCCGGGGTGAGTCCGAGGGGGTCGGGAGTGGTGTAGCGGGCGGTTTCGGGGTCATAGGTACGGAAGTAGTTGTAGTGGAGTTCGGTCTCAGGGTCGAAATACTGTCCGGGAAATCGAAGTGGGGTGTAGGCGGTGGCGCCTGTGCTCCAGCTCGTCGCGCCCCAGAGGGTGGTACGGGTCCGGGCAGCGATGGCACCGGTCTCGTCGAGAAGTTCGGTGGGCGTACCGATGAGATCGGTGACGATGGCGAAGAATCGCTGGTCCACCTCATGTTGCGGAGCGTGGACTGTTGTGCGGCGTTCGCGCTGCACCAGAGGAGTCAGCCTCCGGTGGTCCCAGGTGATGGTCGCTTGGGTTGCGCATCCGTGGACGAGGGTGGTCTGCTCGCACAGAGTGGTGCCATCCCAGGTGAAGTCCACCTGCTCGGCGATGCGCTGCCCGTCCTCGGTCATGCGTAGCTTGGCGGTGCGCCGTCCAAGGGGATCATAGGTGTAGCGCCAGAGGGTGCCGTCCGGACCGGTACAAGAAATCAGGCGGTCTTCAGCGTCCCAGGTATAGCGCCACGTGTCGGGCTTTCGCGACAGGCGGGTCTTGCGGCGCGACGTGGTCCGGCCGGCCGCGTCGTATTCGTAGCGGACAGTGCCTGCGCGGTAGATGCGGGTGCCGGTGTAGGTGCGTTCGCCCCTGGCTTCGGGAGCCAGGTGACGGCTGGGCCAGGTTGCGTGCGTCTGGTTGCCAGCCGTGTCGTAGGCATAGGTCTCGGTCCATTTGTGGGCGGAGACGTTAGTGACCCGGCCGATGGTGTCGAGTGCGAAGCGGCGGGCACCGTTGAGGTGGTCGTCGATCCCGGTGAGGTAACCGTCCGCGCGGTAGGTGTAGGTGCGGTGCTGGATGGTTTCAGCGGCTGAGGTGACGTGCTGGGCGGTGAGACGGCCGAGGGTGTCGTGGGTGTGAGCGAACGTGATGTCGCCGAGGGTGCGGGACAGTTCCTGGCCGAGAGCATCGTGGGTGAAGGCAATGCTGCGGCCTCCGGCGTCCAGGCCGGACTGTCGCCCCGCAGCGTCGTATGTCCAGGTGCTGACCGCGCCGGTGGGGGTGGTGCGGGAAATGCGGCGGCCCAGGACGTCGTAGTCGAAGGTGGTGGTACGGCCGTTCACCGTCTCGGCGAGGACTCTTCCGGAGTCGTCGCGAGTGTAGACGATTTCACTGTCCGGCCCGGTGATTCGAGTCGGCCGCCCAGCAGGGTCATAGGTGAAGGTGGTGAGGTCACCACCGATGTCCTTGACTAGGGTTCGGCCGAGTCCGTCGTATTGGAAGCGGATGGTGTGGCCGAGCGCGGTGGTGCGGGAGATCAACCGCCCTGCTGCATCATGGGTGTATTCCTGGGTGTGGTTGTCGAAGTCCGTCTCAGAGATCAGACGCCCGGCCTCGTCGTACTCATAGCGCCAGGTCAGGCCTTGAGGGTTCATCACCTTCATGAGCCGGAGTTCGGTGTCGTGAATGAACTCGTGGCGTGCCCCATCTGGGCCGGTCCGCGCCTTCAGCTGGTCGAAATGGCCGTACTCGAACGTGGTAACGCGGCCCAGACGGTCTGTGTGTGCCGTGCAGTTGCCCTCGCCGTCATAGGTCCAGGACTCCTCCGTGGCATCCGGGTGCAGGCGGCTCACAAGGTGGCCTTCGGCAGTCCATCGGAAGTGGGTCGTGTTGCCCAGCGGATCGGTCACGGATATGGCACGGCCAAACTTGTCCCGCCGGAAGCGCGTGATGGCACCGAGCGGGTCGGTAACGGCTAGGGGCAGTCCCGTCGCGTCGCACTCGATGTGGGTGGCATTTCCCAGCGGGTCGGTGACCGAGGTGAGGTGGCCGAGTTCGTCGTAGGTGAAGTGGGTGGCGTGGCCGGTGGGGTCGGTGACGGCGGTCCGGTTGCCCTTGCCGTCGTACTCCTGGCGGAAAATTTGTCCGTCCGGGCCGGCGATCTCAGCAGGCAGGCCGAGATCGGTGTAGGTGGCGGTGCTGGTGGAGCCGTCCGGGCGGATGACGGAGACGAGGTGTCCGGCCTCGTCGTAGGCGAGGTGTGTGGTGGCACCGAGCGGGTCGGTGACTTGCAGGGGCCGGTCGTGTGCGTCGTAGGTGGTGCGGGTGGTGTTCCCCAACGGGTCAGTAATCGCGATGACCTGGAGACGGTCGTTGATGAGGTACCGGGTGCTGGCGCCCTCTCCGTTGGTGTGCGTCGTGACGCGGTGGCCGGTCTCCGGGTCGACCTCGCCGTAGGTGAACCGATTCTCCAGGTGCCACTCGGCGCCGCACTGGGTGGTGCAGCGGTGGCGGTGGTCGTAGGTGTACTCGTAGCGGGAGTCGTTGGAGTCGACCCAGGCGGTCATGCGGTGTTCGGTGTCGTACTCGAACCGGGTCACGGCGCCGGCGGAGTTGGTGACGGTGGTGAGGTTGCCGTCCTCGTCGTGGCCGTAGGAGCGGATCAGTTGGTCCGAGCCGTCGTCGGCGGCGCCGGCCAGGTGGAGGGCGCTGAGGCGGCCCTGTTCGTCGCAGGTGAGCTTGAGTTCGTAGCCGGCGCTGTGGCGGATCGCGTACGGGATTCCGGTCTCGTCGGCGTAGTCGAAGGTGATCCGGTGCCCGTTGCGGTCAGTGATCTCATCGGGCAGGGCGATGCCGGGGGCGTGCAGAGCGTCAGTGAAGTAGTGGGTCTGGCCCGTCTCCGGTTCGCGGACAGCCCAGTCGCCCTGTTCGGTACGCGTCAGGGGCCAGCGTGGGCCGTTCTTCGGCAGCACCTGCTCGCCGGTCTCCGGGATGGCGTAGCGCAGCAGCATCCCCGTCTCGGTGACGAAGACGACCTCGTCGGCGTCGATTTCCAGGTGCTGGTCGATGATGGAGGACCATGACGGCCCTACATGTCGTCCAATGCGGGTTGACGACTCGTATTTACGGGTGAAGACCAGCGGCAGCGTGCCGGGTAGCGTGATGTCAGTCTGGGACAGGAACACCTTGCCCGTGGCCAGATCGACCGGGTCGGTGCCCTCCGTTTCCTTGCTGTCGTCCTTGCGGGTCTTGTCGTGGGGGTGGTCGGCGTCCGCCTCCTTAGCAGCCTCGCTCTTCGAGGGCCCCTTGGAATGGGGCCCCTTCGAGTTCGGTGACTTGCCGCCGTCGGTGCCACCCGGGCCTGAGCCGCGGCCGTTGGGGGACTTGGGATCGCCCTTTCCGTCCTTCCCAAGCCCTTTGAAGTGGTCGGCCAGGCCCTTGTCGTTCTCGTGATGGTTCTTGGCCATCTGCTTGACGCCGCGGGTCATGTTGTCGTCGAGGTGCTTGGCGGTCTTCTTGACCGCGTTCTCGATGCCGTCGATGACCTTGTCGAGCATCGTGTTGGCGGCGTCGGCGATGAAGTCCTTGCCGCGGGTGCGCCCGTGGTGGCTCTTGGCCTTGCCGATCTTGCCGCCGGCCTTGTTGCGGAACGTGCCGCCGGCGCTCTCCAGGCTGGTGACGACCTTGTCGTGTTCGTCCTTGTCGAAGCTGAATCCGCTACCGCCGCCGGAGCTGCTGCCTCCGCTGCTGCTGCCGGATCCGCCGCTACCGCCCGAGCCGCCTCGGCGGCCGCCGGCGCTGAGGAGTTCCATGGGGTTCTCGGCCGCCGACTTGGCGGAGTCCTTGGCGTCCTGCACGCCCTGGTTGAAGCCGTCCTTGCCGGCTTTGGCGGTCTGGCCCAAGTCGACGCCGTCCTGGACGCCGAGGGCGTTGGCGCCGAGTTGGACGACGAGGTCGCCGACCATCGAGGCGAGGGCTTCCTCGACGGGGGTCAGGGCGATGCTGATGACCTGTTCGGCGACCTGCTGGCAGACCTCCTTGAAGAGGCGTTTGACGATCATGCGGGTTGCCTGGGTCGCGGCCAGCGCGCCGACTTCGGAGAGTCCGAGGGTGAAGGGGGCTGCGGCCTGGGCGGCGATGACCTCGGCGGCGAGGATGCCCAGTTGGACGAGGGCTGCGATCTTGGCGCCCTCGATGAGGACCGCGACACCGTCCATCGCGGTGCCTGCCATACGGCCGCAGTCTGCGAGGCCCTTCAGGTGCTGGCCGTTGATCTTTCCCCAGTGGGCGCTGAGCGCCTCCACGGCCAGTGAACCGCCGCCCGAACTCACCAGACTCTGGATGGCGGTGTGCGCCTCGTTCGCGCCCTCATCGATGTCGTCGGCGAACTCCCGCATGGCATTGGCCATCTCGCGGTAGTCGTCCTCGTCGACATTCGGCCACGACACACCGATCAGGTCGAGCAGCTCATCCGCCCAGCCCGGCAGCACAACACCCACGAAGAACACGCCCCCCGTTGATCAACTTCGCCGCGGAAGACTCTTTCATTCACATGACGATTCCTCAAGGCGGGCATGAGGCACACCCGGTCCGGTAGCTCCGGGAGAACCTCGCTGTCCCACGACCGGGAGACTTCACGGCTGCGACGGACTTCTGAGCCAACCAGGGCTTCTGTCAGACCATGAAGATTCCCGAAGAACACCTCAGCGAGCCGGGGCTCGTCGCCGTGGGATCACCGTGGCCGACGAAGACACCGCTACCCAGGCCGTGGCCCCGATCGGCGGGACGTGGCTCTCCACTGGTCCCTCCGCCCTCTGGCTTGCCCCAGCCAGGCCAGCGTCACCGTTCGCACTATGCCGACCGCCGGGCACCGCTGACTGGCGGCCGCTTCACTCCAGCCACCGACTGAACGGCCCAGCGCGCGCAGCCGTCTGCGGGGTCGTCAGCACTGGTTGGTCGGCCCGGTGTGACTTGCCACCCCCCGAGTGACCGCTACCCGCATTCCCCCGTGGCTGACGCTGTTCCGGCGCTATCAACACAAGCAGCGGGCGGAGCCCGTGTGCTCCCGGGCTCCGCCCCCGGGCTACATGAGCGGCAGTTGCTCGGTCCCTCGTGGCGGTTGTTCGGCGGCTACGAACTCGACCTGGGGAACTCCGCGATGAGTCCGCAGCCACCAGGCGAACTGCCAGTTTCGGCAGGTCCGGTGCAGTCTCGACCGACGCAGCGGAGCGTCGGCCGGGATGGAGTGCTCACCCCAGCCGAAGATGGGCCGCGCGTTGGCCAGCCGCACCGTGAGATCGGGCACCATGGCGTCGCCCTCCCAGGTCTCGCCCGGCGCATACTCAAACGCAAGATGCGCGTTGCGAGGCCAGTCCCATGGGAACGGAAGGGCGCAGAGGTACCAGGCAGGCGGCGGATTCGTTGCCGGAAGCCGGAGCGTCTGGTGCTGCTTCCGCCGGTCGATCCGGGGCTTGTCGCAGTCGGCGAAGGTCTTGAGGCAGTGCTGCGTGAGGTCGAGTTCACGGATGCCGGCCAGCCACATGATGCGGTAGCTGGCGCTGGCTTCTATTTCAACGCGGACCCTTTGTGGGTCCGCCCCCGATACCATTCCTTCACTCCTCCATTTTGGAATTCCTATCCTTGGTCAATTCTATCAGAATTGCTGAAATTCCCTCATGTTTGTTGTGTTGAAATTCGTTGGGGTAAGGCATGTTGAACTCGTTCTTGAAAGCCTCCTCGTACTCGGCCAGAGGGATGGAGCGCGGTTTGCGGCACACGGCCTTGACGGTCGCCCGGGTGGTGTCGCTGAGCTGTACGTCCTCGAAGTACCGGGACAGCAGACCTCGCAGGGACTCGGGTGTGTGGTAGCGGATGCGCTGCCACTTTCCGCGCACGAAGCGCATGTCCACGTTGTTGGAGTCGAGGAAGGACAGGCGGGTCGAGTCACGGCTGATGGAGTGGTCGGAGTTCTCGTACGCCATCTCCCGGTCGAGATTGCGGGTGCCGATGCACACCTGCCCGTCGGCCGAGCAGAGCGCATTCACCGTGAGCAGCACCCAGTGCTGGTAGTCCAGTGAGGTCGTGGCGTTGATGACCGAGTCAAGGACGACCACCTCGTACAGACCCCGCTCGCGTAGCTCCCGTTCGATGCCGCGGATCTGGCCGACGATCGTACGGATGTCGAGGGCGTACTTGCCCTTGATCGTTCGGTACGGCTCATAGTCCTGCACCCGGTAGCCGCTGGCCCGCAGATGCCGGGCGTAGTCCCCGTGACCGGCCCCGAAGTCCACTACGCGATGCGATGTCGTCAACCATGGCAGGACGAGGCGCTCCCACACCTCACTCTTGTAACGGACCTTGTCTGCCTTGGCCTTCGAGGAGTGCTCGCGCAGCCGGTTGGGCTGGACGATGTGCTGGTTCCACACCGGGGCCTGTTCTTCGAGACCGGTCCAGTCGTAGACGCCGTACTCGCCCGTGAGGTCCTGTACGAGTTGGCCGGCGTCGAAGGAGGCGACGGTCCAGGCGAGGACGTCGAAGCGTTGGGTCTTGGCGACGGCTGCGTACTCGGCGTTGAGGACGATGCGGCCCTGGTCATCGATGACGACGGAGCCCCACGGGCCGTGGGCGGAGGTCATGAAGCCGATCGCCTGCTGGAACGGCAGGTTCTTCGACTCCTCGACTTCGATGGTCTGCCACGGGATCCAGCACCACTGGCCGATCGGCCCCGGCTCGGCGTACACGACGCTCGATTCGGTCTCCACACGGTTGTGCAGGAGGTTGAACTTGATCTCGTCCTGCAGCCGGACCTTCTGCGGCAGGATCATCGCCGGGGTCGTCGCCTCGCCGATCGCCTTCAGCCCCTTGGTCCTCTGGTGGCCTGCGACCAATGTCCCGTCTGCGTTCAAGATGACCGGCTTCACTACGCCGTGGCGGCGTAGCGACCCCTGGAGTCGGACGAACGACTCCTCGGACAGACGCCGCGGGTTGTAGTCGGCGGGGCGCAGCTTGCTCAGCGGATAGGCGGGGTCGAACCGTACGTCGAGGCAGCTCACGCGACAGCTCCCTCTGCGCCGCGGTGCTCCTCGTTGAGGACGTGCCATCCAAAGCCCATGTCAGAGTCATGCGCGTCGACGAACTGCTTGTACAGGGCGTCGAGCAGTTCCACCTCAGCTTGCGTGATCCGCACACGGGTGGACGACCACTGCATGTAGCCCCACTGGAGGTAGTCCACCGTGGCTGCCGCACCAGTGCCGGCGCCGTCACTCGGCAGCTCGATCGGGGCAGGGAGTGCAGTGTCGTCCAGGAGCTGATCCAGCTGCTCCTGGTCGTAGCCGGTGCCCTGAAGATCGGGAAGATCGGTGAGGATGTCGGCGAGGAGCGCAGTGTCGTATCCGGCGAGGTCGTTCGTGCGGTTGTCGACGATGACGATCTTCGCTGCTGCGTTGTCGTCGACATCGAGCCAGGTAACGGCGATCTCGTCCCAGCCGAGGTGCTTGGCGGCTTTCAGGGTGTGGTTGCCGGCGAGGACTTCGTTGGGGCGGCCTGTCAGCGTGCCTTTGTTGACGACGACGGCGCGGTACTGCCCATTGGTGGACAGGGATTCAGCGATGGCGTCGACGTCACCCGTGCGTGGGTTGCGGTGGTACGGGGCAAGCTCGTCGACGGGCACAGCGAGGTCCGCGAGCGAAGCGGGGATGCGCGGGGTGGCGGGTGACACGAGACTCCAGCCCCACGCCCGCCAATGAGCCTAGGGGATCGGGCCCCGCGTTTACGTCCTCGGCTCTCGGCTCGCTGGTTGTTGCGCCCGGGCCTCTGCGCGCGGAACGAGTTCCTAGTGGCGCTGATCGTCAGCGACGGCATCGAGGGAGCTTCCTACGAGTGGCCGTTCCGTGCCCGCCGTAGAGGACGTGTCGCTACGATCCTGCTAGTTAACCGTCGATTTGGAGAGATGGCATGGCGCTTGTAGTGCGACAGCAGCAGCTGAATGTGCACGTGACCTACCATCAGTTCTGCTTTCAAGAGTCGGATGAGTCGTGTGTCCCAGTCGAGTATCCCGACGGATTTGAGTGGGGGAAGTTCGTCAACGTATTTCCTGGGCGTATCGACGTCTTCAGTGCCGGCCACACGCATACTGCCTCTGTCGGTGTTGAGGTGTGGGATAGTCAGCCTCCCGAGCCGAAGCGTGAGTTGTGGGATGAGGTGGAGGAGGTCACTGTGGAATCGGCTACGGGGCAACTGGCAGTGTGGGACATGGGGCGGTCAGACGATCTGGTGTGGTTGGGCAGTTCGGGAGGCACTTGGCGGGCGCGGATGCACTGTAAGGGGCGGGAAGAGACTAAGCGGATAACAGAGCAAGATGGCTCCGTGGAGGGCGTAGAGAAGTATGTGGTCCAGTTCTGGCCGCAGTGACATCCCTGCCGCTTTGGGCCAGCTTACGGCGCGTCCAAGCCCGTGCCGGTGCGTGGTGGCCGGTGTTGTGGGGCCCGTCAACGGGCCCCACAACGAGCCTGTTTAGTCGACTTTAACGAGGAACCCGTCGTCCAGCCCGTCAATGAGTCGCATCTTGCCGTAGAAGCTCTTCAGTAGAGTTCCGGCATCTTGATTCTGTTTGCCGTCGAGCGGCTGAACGGAGAAGTTGTTCTTCTTGGCATCTCCGTACTCGTCTTCGGCTGCGCCCTCGTAGGTCGAGGCAAAGGGGAACTCGTCACACTCCTTTCCTCCGTCGGTGTACTTCGGCCCCCAGTACTTCTTGCAGTTCGCGACGGCGACAGTACGGTTTCTGTCGTGGCGTTTGGTGTCGCGGAAGATCCTGTGAAGTGGCTCCTTGCCTGATTGGCCCGGAAGTCTTTTCGCGGGGTTGGTGGGCTTTGTGCTTTTCGGGTCCGTGTATGCCTTCTTTATGTGGTCAGCGACGGCCTTCTCGGGTGCTCCGGCCTTGGAGTGGTAGACCAAAGATGGCATGTAGCTGAAGGCTGCCGCACCCCTCTTGGTGGGGTCTGAGCCACCCGTCGAGTTCTTGAGATACTTGGCCGCGTCCCAGCGCGGAACCAACATGTCCAGCTTTGCCGACGGTGTTCCATCCACATAGCCGGAGGGCCACTTGGTATTGATGGTTGCCACGTATGCAGCCGACACCAGATCGTCAGTGCCGTTGCTTCCCTGGCCCGGGGCCACAGTTAGGGTATGAATGAACTTGGCAGGAGATGTCAGTTTCAACGCATCCCACGACTTTGGCCCGGGGATGCTACCCCCCTGGCTGGCTTGCGCAGTGGACGGCCACTTCTTTGCCACCTTGGGGTCGGGCGTGACCATAAAAGCACTGGTATGCGCCGTGCCTATTTTCTTGAACCTGGTGAACTGAAACTCGAAGGTCACCTGCCTATCCGTGTCCTTGGACACAGTCCCGAGCAGCCAGACATTGAATTCACTTGTGCCCTTTGGGACGCCGCGCTCCTTCCATATCTGCACCATGTGCAGTCCTGCACACACAGCGAAACGAGACTTCAGGTAGAAGCTTCCATCATAGCCCAGGGCCTCCTCGCACTCTTTCTGAGTGATCGAGCGCGGCGGGTCGGGATACGAGAGGGGAGCAGCCGAGCTCTTCAGCGACGTCACCTGCGGAGGTGATGAAGGAGCGGTGATTGTCCGGGACGCTGCACTCGCGAATGTAGTGGCGGGGCCGACGGTCTCGGCGGGTGTGCGAACGGCGGCAGGGTCCCAAGAGCGGGCAGCAAGCTGGCTGACAAGGCCTGGACTGGACCGTAGCTCGGCCAAGCTGGGAGCGGGAGCGCCCGGCGGAAGCACCAGGTTCTCAACGGTCGTCGAGCTGTCCGGACTCTGAGCGACTGCTGGCGATGCCAGTGGAATGAACGATGCAACGCTTGTCAAGGCTATTGCGGAGCCTCCGAAAAGACGTTGTAAGTGGCGGATGTTCACGTGGTACCCCCTGGGTGATGGACGTCGGATTCTCCGACGTCCCGTGACGGTCATGAATACATGTTTCGCTTCATGAATGTGTGAGTGCACGGAAGAATGGCCTAACACGACCCCGTGGGTGGCTAGTTATTTTCTGAGGCAGGACCATTTCTGAGGGTGCAGTTTATTATCTGGGGTCCTGGTCAGGAGGCGGTGATAGACGCGATCCAAGATTTGCTACCGCGCATGGTCGGCAGCTCTATCAGGACAACCACGATTGGGAGTCAGATGATCTCCTGGGATTAGAGGAAGCCGTCACGTACCTCACGCGTCGAACTTGGCCGGTGGCGACAGCCCTTGGGGTGTTGACGTGATTGCCGCTGCTCGACTGGGAGGTGCGCAGCCGCTGTGCGAGGCGCTAACGGAGGATCCTCACCTTGGTCTCGCTCTGTTTGTGTCGGAGACGGCTTGCCAGGAGCGGCGCCTGCTCGTAGCCGAACGCCTGCCGGCAAGGGCCCCGGCCCACGCAAGACTCAGCCCGCGGACGCCGAGCCACACGGAATCGTCGGCGTAGCGTGCCGTGCAATGCGCTGGGGATCAGCTGTTCTTGGGGTCAGTCGGCGCGAGGCCGCCACGTCAGTGCGCGTCGTGCGGCTGTGGAACCGCCTGCGGCCGTTGCGGCTGCGGCGAGGAGGGCCGTTGCGGTCAGGACGGCCGTGATGAGGTTCCATGACAGGGTCGCTCCGCTTTCTCCTCCGGTGACGGGCTGGACCAGGACGACGTGGACGAAGGTGCCGATGGCACCGGCGCCCAGGAGCGGGGCTCCCAAGCACCAGAGGGCTGTGGCGTGGAATACCTGGCCGCGTCCGGTGAGCACGGTGAGCGGGGCGAGTGTTTGGGCGAACTGCAGAAATTCAGAGAGCGCGGCGAGTGCCATGGCAGTGAGCAGAACGAGTGTGCCGATGGTGCCGAGGAAAGGAATCCAGCGGGACTGGTAGCCGACGGCGAAAGATTTGGCTCCGTCTTCAGCTACCGGCTCGGTGAGGGCTTTCACGCTCAGGTAGAGGTGGGCGGCGCGTTTGACGGCCGGGATATCCATGGGTTTGTCGATGTCGGTGAAGACTACGGCCTGCAGACCTTCGGCAGAGTTGATGGCGCTGACTGGGCCAGTGCGGACAGCTGCGGGGGTCTCGCCGAAGGTCTGGTAGCCGGAGACTCTGAGGCGCTTGTCGAGGGCCCCGTACGGCACGTCGGCTTCTTGCCCTGCGGCAGGGCAGGGCAGCTGGAGGGCACGGAGGCTGCTGCAAGGTGCCTGGAGGACGCGGCTGGCACTGGAACCGTCCGGCTGGATGTTCCCTGTCCCGATGGCGACCGTGTGCGCCCCCTTGGGAAGTGCGGCAGCGAAAGCATCGGTGAGCCGCGTTGCCGAGGTTTGTACGAGTGCCATGGTCTGGCCTTGCGCGGAGTTCAGCTGTTCCTCGTCCCCAGAGCGGGCGAACAGGAGGCTGGTGATGATCTGGGTCTGCCCGATGACGCCGATGGCGATGATCATCGCGGCGACCAGTCGGACCACCATCCCAGGTCGGGCCGCGGTGGTGCGGGCGGCGATCAGGCGCGCGGGGGCGCCGCTGTGTTGAGGCGACTTTGACGCCCGGCGGCTGATGCGTGACGCGGCCCAGCCGATCACCCAGGGAAGCGTCACCCACACGCCGACGACCGCGAACAGATAGGCCGCCGCGGAGCGTTGCGCGCCGAAGGACTTTGACGTCAGAGCCAGGACGAGAAAGGCAGGACAGGATCCCAGGGCCAGGAGGCGTAACAGACCGCTGCCTGCCGCGCGGGGCCTGGTGGATGCTCCCTCGCGCGCAGCGGCGGGACGCAACAAGAGGACCAGCCCAAGCATCATCACCACGGAAGCGGCAATGGCACCCGCCAGAGTCGCGCCGACGCGGCGCAGGTCCGGCGCGTACAGCGTGTAGTCGATCCACGGCAGCTGTACATCTACCAGCAGGAATGGAGTGGCGAGTAGGGCGGCGAGAGTAGCCCCGATGCAGACGGGCCGGATCGCAGCCCCGATGTCCATCCATGCGCGTGCCGCCCGGCCGGCACCGAGGGTGTGCAGCAGAGCATCGCGGCGGTCCCGTCCGGCAGCGCCCATTCTGGCCGCCGCTGCCGCGAGACCCAGAGCAGGAAGCCCGAGCAGTACGCCGATGATGGCCAGCATCGACGACTGAGGGCCGATGACCCGCAGGTCACCAAAGGCCGGACCGGCGCCTCCGTACCCGGTGATCTTCTCCATGCGGGCCGTGCCCAGCATCGCCGTGGTGGGGCGGACGTAGGCCAACCGTTCGCCTGGTGATGCCAGTCCCTCGTCTGAGATGGTTCCGACACGGGTTCCGTACCGGTGGGTGAAGTCCTCATCTACCGGCCCTTCGGCCAGTGCCGGCGACAAGAACACCTCGCCAGGGCCTGGCCAGCGCGCCACCCCGGGCGGCAAGGGCGCACTTTCAGTCAAGGGAGCGATGACGACCACGGTGAACTGGCGCCCCTGGTAGCTGTCCCAGTACCGGCTCCACAGAGCCGAGCCCTGCTGCCCGTGATCGGCAAGGGTGGGTACACGCGCTGCCCCGCGTTGCTCACGACCCTGCCAGGTCGCGGTCGTGGCGGTCAGCGAGCAGAGTGTCACGGCCACGATCGCTGTAGCGGCCAGCAATGCCCAGAAACGGGCCCGGCCACCCTCGGTGGTCCGCCCGGCCGCCCGGCCGATGCGCAGCATGTGGCGGATGCGACCGCTCTTCATCGGGCACCTGCCAGAGCGCCTTGTTCGAGGTGCATGACGCGGTCGGCCCGGTTTGCCACGGCGGGGTCATGGGTGACGACGAGTAGTCCGCACCCGCGCGCGGCCGGTACTGCGAACAGCGTCTCGGCGACATGGTCGCGTGAGGTTTCGTCCAGTGCCCCAGTGGGCTCATCCGCCAGAAGCAGCGCGGGGCTGCCGATCAACGCCCGTGCCACGGCAACTCGTTGACGCTCACCGCCTGACAACTCACTGGTCACAGTCTCGGTGACAGGCACACCGAGTTCGTCCAGGAGCTTCCGGCTGTCGTCATACGCGCGGTCGCGGTCCACACCGTCCAGCAGGGCAGCCAACGCCACGTTCTCCACCGGAGAGAGCTCGGGAAGCAATTCCCCGAACTGGAAGACCATCCCCACATGCTTTCTACGGTGCTCCGCCAGGCGCCGACCACGTAAAGCGACAACATCGCGTCCAGCGACGATGACTGATCCCGCATCCGGTCTGACAAGACCGAGGAGGATCGAGAGGAGCGTACTTTTCCCTGAACCGGAAGGGCCCATGACGGCGACGGACTCGCCGCCACGCACGGCAAGTTCGAGCCCGTCGAGCAGACGCCGGCCCCCGACCTCGTACCCCAGCTCACGGACTTCAAGGGGCAACGCATCCGACACGCCATCGGCCTTTCAGGAGAAGAGAATCAGCAGTGCAGCAGTGCGCTGCCCGGGGCGAAGAACGTCCCGGGCAGCGCGGC
The DNA here is from genome assembly GCF_040654775.1 of Streptomyces sp. NPDC050636. Lineage (NCBI taxonomy): Bacteria > Bacillati > Actinomycetota > Actinomycetes > Kitasatosporales > Streptomycetaceae > Streptomyces > Streptomyces sp. NPDC050636. Next base: position 8,506 of record NZ_JBFAIP010000010.1, on the reverse strand, counting down.
GTCACAGCGGGCCGTTATGGCTCAGTGGTCGTCGCTCCACCAGTTGGAGCAGTCATCGGGCCACTTGTCGATTTCGGTGCAGACGCGCATGTCCCACACCTTGCCGCCCTGGTTGCTGTACACCTTGGTGCCCTGTCCGCTGTGATTCCACAGCGTGAACATCTCCGTGCTCGGGCTGTTGCGGTTGTACTCAGCCTTTACGGAGTTGCCGTCTCCCTTGGTGTCCTGCAGGCCGACCTGAGACCCGCCCGCCGTACGCCACGCGTGCGCACCAGACGTGAACCGGTCCATGTCCGCGAAGGCGGTTGTGGACCCTGCCGCTACGGCGACCCCCGCGATCACCACAGCTACCCGTGACACTAACTTGCCGGCTCTCTTCATGACACGTCCTCCCGTTGTCGCGCAGACCCCACTGACAGAGATCGTGGGGTGATGAACGCTGACGATCTTTACAGTTGGTGAAGAGGTGATGAAGTCACCTTCCAGCCATGGAACTGGCGGAGTGGCATATTTCTCGGGATTCCCACCTTGTTCCTGCATAGATCACGAAACGGAAGGATGTACTCTCGACCAACATCGGCATCGGCCGCCCTGGACCGTCCCAGGCAGGGCGGAGGCCAACCGTCATGCGATCCCTGCGCGCCGGGCTTCCTGCCCCAGAGCTTGCAAGGGAAAGCCCGGCATCCTTGGGGCTCATGCGGCCACGTGGAGCGATTTACTCCGCTCACCTGTCAGCCACGGGGAGATCGCTCAGTACTTGGCCTGAACAAGCAACCCTGCCAACGTGTCTGTGCGGAAATTCGATGCCGAGCCAAAGCGAGCATCTCGCCGCAAAGGATTTCGGGATGGCGCAGCAGCTCTCCCCTCGCCCGGCCTCACGGCGCGCCGTCATCTATAGCTGCAACGTTGATGACGTAATCACCGAGGCTGAGCGCGTTCGGCAGTCCTGAACGTGTGACGAAGCCCGGATGAGGCATCGTCGCAGGTCAGCCGAGTAGCTCCGAGCGACTGACAGCGCAGCGTCTCCGGGCCTCCTCGCTGAGGCATTTCGTGGACAAGCGGTGCTGGTTCGCTGCTGAGGACTGCGCTGTTCGAAGGCCCATCAGGAGCCCGCCAGATGCGCCCGACACAGGCGGCCGTGTATCCGGCGGGCCGGAGCCGATGATGACCTCGCGTGCTTCGTTGCTGTCGGGGTGTCTTACTTCGAGCGGCAGGAGGATCAGGTCCTGGGTCTTCACCTCCCAGTGACGGTTCAACTCGATCTCGTACAGGTTGCGGGCGGCGGGAGAGGGAGACGGGCGGGCGGTGTGGTGGTCATGGCTGTGTCCTTGCGAAACGGTGCGGCGTCCAGGGCATGGTGGTGCGGGTAACGATGTACGTGAACAGCTGCTGCAGCTCGGTCAGCGTGTGCAGCAGCAGCGGCGCCTGCGACAGGTAGGACAGCGCCTGTGCAAGATGACGCTGCGACAGGGTCTGTGCGGCGGCCCGGCCGCCAGCCTGGTCGATCAAAGCCGCGAGTGATTCCGGCTCCGGCCAGCAGGACTGATTTCGCAGTCGGCCTCTCAGGGCCTGGGACTGGCGGGGGGCCGGGTCGTGGAGAGCTGCGAGGAGAGGCAGGGTCGGTTTGTGTTCGCGCAGGTCGCCCATGGCAGGCTTCCCGGTGATCGCAGGGTCGCCCCAGATACCCTCGACGTCGTTCGCTGCTTGCCAGGCAAGCCCCAGATGGTGCCCCGCCTGGTGGAGAGCTTCGGCGGTGGCCCGGTCTGCGCCTCCCAGGAGCGCGCCGATGCCCAAGGAGCATTCCAGCAGGGCGCTGGTCTTGCCCGCCGCCATCGCCAGATACTCCTCCACTGTGATGCCGGCGGGATCACGGTGGGCGAAGTCCAGGTCGGCGGCCTGCCCTGCTACCAATGCTGAGACTGCCCGCAGCAGCAGAGCCAGAGCCTGCACCCCGTGTTCCCCCGCATCCAGCAACCGTTCTTTGGCCGCTGCCAGCAGAGCGTCCCCGGCCAGGATCGCCCAACCCGTGCCGTACACAGTCCAAGCTGTCGCTCGCCCCCGGCGTAGTTGGTCGTTGTCGATCACGTCGTCGTGCAGCAGTGACCAGTTGTGGACCAGTTCCACGGCTGCCGCACCCGCCGCAACCCCCCGACCGTCCCGACCGTCCCATCCGGCCGCTTCCGCGGCCAGCAGCACCAGCGTCGGCCGCAGCACCTTGCTGGGCACGGGAGTCGGCAGCGCGTCACCCTCGGCCCCCCACCAGCCCAGGTGATAGCCGCCGATCCGGGCGAGCATCGGAGGCAGTTCCTGCACCGAGTGCCGCAGCACGGGATCAACCCGCTCGCGGGATTCAAGCAACAACTCCGGTACCTCACGTGGCCTGCGTGCTGTCATCACGTGACACCTCTCCTGCCTCTATAAGGGATCTGCACGCCGGGGACGCCGGCGCTGCGGGCGGGGGCAGTGTCGGCGGTCCGAGGTCGATGGCGGCCATAGGTGGCTCCCGGTCCGTGAGAGTGGGCAGTGGGCGCGCGTCCGGCTGCTCGGCGCTGGCCTGGAGGTTGGCTAGCTGGCGGTGCGGTCAAGAGCCGTCGGCAGACGTGAACGGTGAGCGGTAGAGGTATGGGGTGCGGTAGTTGGGGCGGGTGCGGTGGTTGGGGCTGATGAGGGTGCGTTCGGGCAGCATGGTCACGGTCGCGTCGGTGATGCCGTTCCACAGGAATCCCACCGCGTGGTATCGGGAGGTGAACCGGGAGAAGTGCAAGGTCGCCGCCATGATGTGGCCGATTTCCCGGAGGTAGGCGTGCATTCGGGGCGTGTTACCCCAGGAGGTGGTCGTGATCTCCACGCACTTCTGCACATACGACCGTTCAAGCTCGGCGGCCCGGTCCGCGTAGCGATTGACGAGCTGCTGGACGGTAAGGCCCTTGTTTCGGCGCAGAATCGATGACGCGTTGAGCGAGGTGTCCTGTTCGACGAACCACTCCTTGCGGAATGAGAACAGGTCATTGACGACGATTAGATGGTCATTGGCGTCTTGCCAAACGGCACCGAGTTCGTCGGGATGCCGACTGAACTCCTCCGTTAGGTCGATCCCGAGTCCGTACTCGGCCAGATGCCAGCAGACGGCGCCGTAAATGGTGTCCCGGCGCAGGTCCATGTAGTCCTCAAGCTCCAGCTCGTTGCCCTGTTCGCGGATCTCGACTTCGGTGACGCTTCTCCTCAGGATCCGACACTGGTCGGCGAGGAAGCGTTCTCGCAGCCCGTCCGACATGTCCTGGCAGAGATCGTTCCAGGCGTCACCCATCAACTGCCACCAAGCTGGCGCCTCAGCGGGGGTCGCCTGGCGGCCGTGGAGCATGTCCTCCCATACCCGCACGGCTGCCTTGGCGTAGGCGGAACTGCCCCCGAACGGCGCGTTCTTCCGCGTCGTTTCGTCATCGGCCACCGTAACGGCGACGGCGTACCGCGTCATGCGGAGGAGCCGGTCTTCGCGGGCGTGTGGGTATGCGTGACACGTCCACAATTCAAATCCGGTATTCAGCCATTCCTCGAGGTCCATGCCAGCAACATCCGTGATGTAGGAACGGACCCAGCAGGGAAGGTCGTACTGGACCTGCGGCAGCATCGGATGAACCGTCACTGGGAGGATGAGAGTCATCTCGGGGAGTCGGTAGCTGCATTCTTCCGGCCGTAGCGCGGCGGATAATTTCGCTGATTGCACGGCGATTCTCCTTGGCCTTCTGGCTTTTTGTTCACCGATTCCGCCACACGGCGGCTTTGGCGATACGACGAAGAGGTGTGGTGGCGGGGATGGGGAAAGGGCTGCGGTCGAGGGTGGCGATGGCCTGGCGGTAGCGGTCCGTGATCATGTCTTCGATGCCCTGGATCGCCCCGACGGTGTCCATCAGGGTGCGGGCCTCGTCGGCTTCTTCCTCGCTCAGGGCCGGATTCCCGATCAGGCTTCTGAGGCGTGCCGCCTGACTGCCGGATGCCTGGCGTAGTGCCAGGGCGACGAGTGCGGTGCGTTTGCCTTCCCGGAGGTCGTCCAGGTTCGACTTGCCGGTGAGGTCCGGATCGCCGTAGATGCCGAGCAGGTCGTCGCGGAGTTGGAAGGCTTCTCCGAGAGGGATGGCGAACTCTGTCAGAGCCTCCATCAAGGGATGGGGGGCGTCGGCGAGTGCGGCGCCGATGTGCAGCGGTCTCTCGACGGTGTACTTGGCGGCCTTGTAACGGATGACGGTCAGCGCGGCGTCGACGTCCGTGTCGAGGTGACCGCTGGCGGAGAGTTCCAGGTACGCGCCGAGGAGTGCTTCCGTGCGCATCAGACCGGTCAACGTCAGCACCGTGCGCATGCGATCGTCGTGCAGGCCGGCTGTGTGCACGAGTTCGTCGGACCAGATCAGTGCGAGATCTCCGACGAGTATCGCTGCGTTGGCGCCGAACTGCGGTCCTGTGCCTTTACGGGTGAACCACCGGTGAACGGTCTGTCTTCCGCGCCGGGTGTCGGATGCGTCGATGATGTCGTCGTGGACCATGGCGGCGAGGTGGAACATCTCCAGAGCTGCGGCGACCTGCACGACTGGGGGTGGAAGTCCGTCGCCACCGGCTGCCCACCATCCGCAGGCGCAGAGTAGGGGGCGCAGGCGTTTGCCGCCGCCTGCGAGGAGATGCCGCATGGCCTGAATGAGGTCCGCAGGAGACGGTTCCTGCGGTGCTGTTGACGCCTCCTTGCCGGTGAGGAAGGCGTCCAGTGCGGAGTCGACCTCGTGTCGCAGGTGCTCTGCCGCGGCCAGGTGATGTCCCGGCGGTGTCACCTCCGTCACCCTTTGCGGTCGGCCACGATGACGAGGTAGTTCATCAGGCCGTGCCGGTAGGCGTTGAGGAAGTGCGGCTCCACGCCGGTGGCCAGTTCGGAGCCACTGCGCAGCTCCCAGTAGGGGATTGCTTCAGCGGTGAGGTCGGCGATGTGCACGGGGATCAGACCGCTGTCCAGTAAGGCGCGTAAGTAGGTGGAACGGCGGTGGATGTGGCACACGTAGTGCTTGTCGATGGCTTCGACCTGGGGGGAGGTGTCGGCGATCACGTCGTTGCGGCACCAGGTGATCAGGACGTACCGGCCGCCGGGTGTCAGGAGGCGGGCGAACTCGCCGAAGGCTTCGCCGAGGTCGACGTACATGGTCGTCTCGTTGCTCACGATGTAGTCGAAGGAGCGGTCGGTGAACGGGGTGGCGACCATGTTCGCGTGGGTGAAACGGACCCGGTCCTGGCAGCCGTGGCGTATGGCCAGTTGGCGGGAGAGGTCCAGGTGATGGGTGCAGAAGTTGACGCCGTTGACGTGGCATCCGAACCGGCGGTGGATGAGGAATGAGGTTCCGCCCCTGCCGGAGCCGGCGTCCATCACCTGCGCCTCGGCGGGAACGTTGCCGAGAGCGTCGAGAACGAGGTCGACCTGTTCGCCCTCCATCCGGTGCATTTCCGTCAGGATGAGTTCTTCTCTGCGGTCCTCGGGCGCTTGGAGGACGGCGCGGTCGAAATCCCCTATCGCGTAGTGGTGGTGGTAGAGGCCGTCTTCGGCTCCGAGGCGCAGGTTGATGGGGTCCTGGGTCTTGTCCGTCCAGTGCTGGTGGAGTTCGCCCTCGTACTGGTTGCGCACGATGGATGTGCTGACCGGTTCCGGCTGCATGCTGTGCTCCTTCGTGGCGTACGGGCAAGGAGGCGGTCAGGCGCGGGTGACGATGAAGCGGAACAGCCGCTTCATCGCAGTGCCCACGTCTGGGGGAAGGCCCGAGCGATCGAGGTGGGCCAGGGCTGTGGCGAGGTAGTCGTCCGAGAGCGACTGTGCGGCCGCACGCCCTCCGGCCTGCTCGATGAGCACAGCCAGATCGTGTGGAGGGGGCCAGACAGCGCCCTCGCGTACGGCCCGGGCGAGGGTGTGAGCTGCCGCGCCGCGCGTGTGGAGGGCGGCTATCAGGGGGAGGGTGGGCTTGCGTTCCCGCAGGTCATTCATGGCGGGCTTCCCGGTGACCGCCGGGTCCGACCAGATGTCCTCGATGTCGTTGGCGGCCTGCCACGCAATTCCGAGGTAATGTCCCGCTCGCTGCAGCTGCTGGACAGTGGGTTCAGAGGCTCCGCCGAGGGCGGCTCCGATGCCAAGGGCGCACTCCAATAGGGCGCTGGTCTTACCGGCGGCCATCGTCGCGTACTCATCCACAGCGATGCTCGCCGGCGTCCGGCGGGTGAGGTCCAGGTCGGCGGCCTGGCCATTGATCAGTGCTGCGGCTGTGTTCATGAGAAGGGCGAGAGCCGCGGCCCCTTGGCCGTCGGCCAGCAGGAGACAACGGTTGGCCGCAGCCCATAGCGCGTCGCCGGTCAGCACCGCCCAATCGGTTCCGTACACAGACCAGGCCGTGGCTCGTCCCCGCCGCAGCTTGTCACCGTCCATCACGTCGTCGTGCAGCATCGTCCAGTTGTGCAGCAGTTCGACCGCCGCTGCTCCCTGCAGCGCGGTTGCATGATCTGGGTGCGGCGACGCGGCCGACAGCAGAACCAGGCAAGCGCGCATCGCCTTGCCGCAGGCTGCACCGGATGCGGGAGAGCCGTCCTGCTCGAACCAGCCGAAGTGGTACCCGCAGATGCGGTGCAGTTCGGGATGGAGACCGCTGACCGCCCGACGTAGGGCCGGCCCGACATGTCGGTGAGCTTGCGCGAGCAGATCGGGCACGGCCAATGCAGTGATGTCATCGGACGCCGGGAAGGGACTGCCCGTGGTCATCATCCCGTGGTGCGGTGCCCTGGAACAGGGCAGCCAGGTCCGGCCAACACCAGGGCAGGCGGGTCACGGTCAAGAAGAGAGGTGCGCAGAAAACAGCAGTACACGATCACGAATGAACCCACCTCAATCTTAATGGGCCGATAGCGGTCGCGTTCGATCGGAAAGTTACCGGCCCAGGACGAATCCTCGAATGGCAGGCACCCGGTCAACGGGAGCACTGGGAGAGCGCAGGGGCGCATCCATGGTCCGCTGCCATGGCCCCATAAGCCCTTGTGCGCCCTCGGGCTGAGGCACCACCCGATGCTGCGCGGTGGTAGGCGTGCGGTCCCCACCCTTGCCGGGAACCGGATGAATCATCACTCAGAGTACTCATCCACGTTTTACGCAAGGCCCCCGATGTACCGCGCCCACACTTCTGCCGTCCCGTCCTTGGTACTGATGGCTTTGGCTTCGAAGGCGCCGGCCGGGCGGAAGGCGGCGAGCTTGCCCCTGCGGATCCGGTGGCTCTGGTTGGAGGCACGGTTGATGTTGTCGTGGGTGTCGATGTGCGCCCAGTCGCCTCGGCGGGCGCGAAGGGCGTCAGCGGTGTTGAAAGCCTCCTCGCTGCGTCGCGGGGTGGGCAGCGCGTCGAAGCGTGCGTGCATCAGGAGGCTCCGTTCCGGGTGCTGGCGGCGAGTGCGGATTCGGCAAGGTGGCGGATCCGTTCGGCGGTACGCCACTGATCGTCGGTGAGGTGTTCGCACAGGCCGTTGGCGAGTTCTGCGATCTCGGAGAGTGCCTGTTCATGGCCGAGTCCCGCAGTCGGCCGGTTCGGGGCCGGTGCGCTGGCCTGTGCGGTGTCGGGGCGGTCGGTGTCAGCCACGGTGTTCGCCTTCGGGATCAGCGGTTGTTGCAGCGGCAGGTGTTGGTGATCGCGTTGAACCAGCTGTCGCAGCTGGCGCACCAGATTGAACCGGGTGCCGGTGGGGTGTCGGGGGTGTGGTCGCGGCTGGTCACGGGCGGATCCTGATCAGAGGTCGTCGGGGAGTTGGGTGCGGGGCCCGTTGGGGGCGAGTGTGGCGACGATGAGAGCAAGGTCTCGTGGCCTCCACAAGGCGGCTTCGAGGCCGCAGGCGGCGAGGTGCCTCAGCCAGTCGCGTTGGGCGGGGCGTATGCGGCCGGTGTTCGTCTTGAGTTCGGCGAAGAGGATGCGGTTGGCCTTGGGGTGTCCGTAGACCTCGTCGGGCCATCCGGCATCGCTGCGCTGGGAGTTGTGCGTGTGGTACGCGAGGGTCCAGCCGCGCATAGCGGCGAGCTTCCGGACGTGGCGGCGGAACTGCTCCTCCGTCACGGCCGCCTCCGGCGCGGTGCGGTCTCGGCGAGGGCGAGTGCGCAGTGTTCGGCGGCGTTGGGGTCCGGGCTCGGTATGTGAGCTGCGGGCCGGCTGGGGAGGGCGGGGCGGCGGTGGCGTTCGCGAAGGACTTCGTTCACGGGGCGCGGTGCGGCCTCTTCGAGTATTGCGGCGAGCGGTCGGCCCCATCGTTCGGCGATGAGGGCTTCGTACAGCTCGCGGTCGTGGTCGGTGTGGGCAGGCATCTGGGTCTCCATGGGTGGGGGGGGGGGCGCGGGGGGGGGTCGGGGGGGCCTTTTTCCTTTTGTTTGGTGTGGTGGGCCCCGGGGGGGGGGGGGCCCCCCCCCCCCCCCCCGGGCCCGGCCATGACCCATCGGACAGGCCCTAGGGCTCATCAGGCC